>CAZTDG010000133.1:0-8257 GCA_964612655.1 uncultured Acidimicrobiales bacterium
GACGGCTAGCTAGCCGTTGTCCAAGGCCGCGCGGAACTGGCCTACTAGCTCACCCACACCCTCGGGGCCGTCACCGGCGAGCATGCGGCGGACGATCGCGGAACCGACGACGGCGCCATCGGCTACCTGTGAAACCTGGACGGCTTGTTCGGGCGTGCCCACACCAACACCGACGAGCACGGGCTTGTCCGTAACGGCCTTTAGACGCCCTGCGATGTCCATAGCCGACTGTGCGAGCTCGTCACGGACTCCGGTCACTCCGAGAAGGCCTACGCCGTATACGAAGCCTCGAGAGCGCTCACAGATGCGCGGCAGACGTTCATCGGGTGCGGTCGGCGCTGCCAGAAGGATCGTTTCAACCCCGGCTGCGTCGGCGGCCTCGGTCCATGGCCCCATTTCCTCGAGAGGAGCATCGGGCAAGATCGCCGCGGAAACACCAGCTTCGGCGAGTGCGGAGGCAAACCGCTTCTCTCCGGCTCTGAAGGCAATGTTGTAGTACGTCATGACCGCGAGAGGAACCTCGATATCAGCCTCGCGAAGTGCAGCCAAAACTGACTGCGGTGTGGTTCCGCTAGAGAGCGACCGGTCGTTGGCTTCCTGGATGACCGGTCCATCCATTACCGGGTCGGAGAACGGGATGCCGACCTCGATTGCGTCGGCGCCTGCCTCAGCGGCGGCATGGATGGTCTCCACCCAGTCATCGCCAAGACCGCCGGTGATGTAGGGAACGAGAATCTTCCCGCCACTCTCGCGGCGCGCTCGCAGCGCGGCCTCGAACTTTCCAACTTCGCTCATCTACCTAGTACGTCCATCATTTGCGCCACGTCTTTGTCGCCTCGACCGCTCAGGTTCATGAGCAAGGTCTTGCCTGCCAGCTCTTCTCGCGCCCGAGACATCCATGCCATCGCGTGCGCACTCTCGAGAGCGGGAATGATCCCCTCGGTGCGTGCGAGCAGCTGGAAGCCTTCGACGACCTCCTCGTCGGTCACCGATTCGTACCGCGCGCGGCCGATGTCGGCGAGATGCGCGTGCTCAGGGCCGACGCCGGGGTAGTCGAGGCCAGCCGAGATCGACTCGGCTTCGAGAACCTGGCCATCCTCGTCTTGCATGAGATAGCTCATCGATCCGTGTACGACGCCTGGGACCTCACGTCCGACGGCTGCGCCACCGGCAGGCTCCACGCCCACAAGTTCAGCGTCGGTGTCGGCGAAGCCGGAGAAGATGCCGATCGCGTTCGATCCGCCACCAACACACGCGGTGACAACGTCGGGAACCCCACCGTCGAGAATCCGGGCGCATTGCTCACGGGCTTCGATACCGATGACCTCATGGAAGGTACGCACCATCCATGGATACGGATGTGGGCCCATGGCCGAACCCAGGCAGTAGTAGCTGTCCTCGACCTTGGCGACCCAGTCGCGCATGGCCTCGTTCACGGCATCTTTGAGCGTACGTGACCCCGATAGCGCCGGAACGACCTCGGCGCCGAGAAGGTTCATGCGAAAGACGTTGAGCTTCTGACGTTCGATGTCGACCTCGCCCATGTAGACGCGACATTCCATGCCCATCAACGCCGCCGCGGTGGCGGTGGCTACGCCGTGCTGTCCGGCGCCGGTCTCGGCGATGAGGCGCGTCTTGCCCATGCGTTTGGCCAACAGTGCTTGGCCCAAAACGTTGTTGATCTTGTGCGAACCGGTGTGATTAAGATCCTCACGCTTGAGCAGGATCCGGTAACCCAGTTCCTCGCTCAGCCGGTGACATTCAGTTATCGGCGACGGCCGGCCCGCATAGTCGGCCAACAAGGTTCCGAGCTCAGCTCGAAAGTCGGCGTCGCCCCACGCGGAGCGAAACGCTTTCTCTAGTTCCTGACAGGCAGGAACGAGCGTCTCGGGAACGTACTGTCCCCCGAAACGGCCGAAGCGGCCCTCAGGGGTGGGCTCACCCATGATCGATTCAGACCCAAGCTCTACGCTTGCCATCTCACTCCACTTCCCAGTCGTACATCATGCCGTCGCCCTCGTATTCGGGCGTAGCTATTGATTCTCCCGCAGTCTTTGCATTCTGTATGAATCGGCGCATGGCAGTCGGATCCTTCCGGCCCGGTTCTGCCTCTACGCCAGATGCCACATCAACACCCCACGGCTTCACCGCAGCGATCGCGTCCGCGACATTGTCCGGATTCAGTCCTCCGGCGAGCAGAATCCGTCGGTCCTGCGGCAATGACTCCGCAAGCGACCAATCGAACACTTCCCCACTGCCAGGAACCATCGCGTCGACCAAAATGATCGGCACCGGAAACTCTGCAGCTCGGGTTGCCTGCTCGGTTCCCGCGGCAACCGCTTTGATCACCGTCGGTACCCTCTGCGCAACCCACGCGACCTCTTCGGGCCCCTCGTTACCGTGCAGCTGCGCGGCCTTCAACCCGGCGCTGTGCACGATGTCGACCACGCGTTCTTTGGCCTCGTTTCGGAAAATCCCGACGGTTAGCGTCTCGGCGGGAATGCGAGCGGTGATGTCCCTCGCTCGACCGGGAGCGATTTGGCGCACCGAGCCCGAGACAAAGTTCAACCCCACCGAGTTCGCGCCAAGCGCAACGGCAAGCAACGCATCGTCGACATTGGTGACACCGCAAATCTTCACGAACATGGCGCGTTACTCTCCCTGCCCTGCAGCTTCGATGAGCGCCGCAACACCATCGGCTGGACCGGAATGCTTCACGAGCGATTCACCCACGAGGACGGCCTGAAAGCCAGCGCCCACGAGTTCAGGGATATCTCCGGGGCCACCAATGCCAGATTCGGCTACTCGAACCACATCTGCGGGCAGCGATGCCGCAACCCGTTTGGCCCGTTCGGTGTCGACTTCGAATGTTCGCAAGTCTCGCTGGTTCACACCGACGAGCGATCCGTTGAGCGCCATTGCGCGTTCGGCCTCGACTTCGTCATGAACTTCGATGAGTACATCGAGGCCGAGCTCGATTGCCAAGGAATGAAACTCCGACAGCTCGCCGTCGCTGAGCGCAGCGACGATCAGCAATACACAGTCAGCGCCCATGAGCCGAGCGTCGACCACATCGAGGGCTGACACGGTGAAGTCTTTGCGTAGAACCGGGATGTCGACGGCCGCCCGCACGGCTTGGAGGTCCGCGACCGAGCCACCAAAATACTTCTCGTCGGTGAGCACCGAACAACAGGCCGCGCCGCCAGCGGCATAGGCCGAACTGAGCTCGACCGGATCCAAGCCCAGGTTCAAATCGCCCTTTGAGGGCGAACGACGTTTGACCTCGGCGATCACACCCAACTTGGGTTGTTGTCGCAAGGCGTCGACGAATCCCCGCGTCGGTGCCATCTCGTTGGCCTCGGCGATCAGATCGTCGAGAGCTCGACCATCGGCGGCAGCTGCTGCGCGATGGTCATCCAGAATGTCGTCGAGATACAAAGAGCCCATTACGACGGCAAGTCTACGGTCACCGTTTGCCCACCGAGAGTCGCGGATGTCGCATCAAAGGCCGAACGTTTCACATAGCCCAAGGCCACGAAACCGTCGGAGTCATTGGCCGTCGATGTCAGCGTCGCGACCGTGGCGTCGTCGATGGTGATCTCGTCGCCCGCTTCGGCCGTGCCTGGGCCGGTGATCACGGCCAACTTGCGCGGCGTATTGCTACCGCGGGAATCGACCCGTGCAACCAGTTCCTGGCCGGTGTAGCAACCCTTGGTGAAGGATGCTGATTCGTCGACGATCAGGGCCTCTGCCGGGATCGTGTCCTCGGTCAGCTCAGCACCCATCGACGGCACACGAGCCATAATCCGCATTCGTTCAAACTGCGCTGCATCCATTGATTCGGCGGGTGCTTCCAAAGCGGCTGCCAACACATCACCACCTGGCTGATCTTTCGCGGGAGCCGCAACGATCATCGACGCCGAGGACACGAGCGTCGGGTCAGGCTCGACACCGCGAAGCCATGCCATGTCCATGTCTCCAGCTCCAACTGCACATCGACCCGGAGCATGAAACGCTTCAAGCGCGCCATCAACGATTCTCCCCAACCGTGATCGAGGTCGAGGAGGAAGTGGTCGGCCGAAACCTTCGTAATCCGGAACCACGCATCGACCTTGCCTTGCGGTTGCAGGATCAGGCTCCATGCGGACTCGCCGACGGCCATGGTCTCAACGTCTTGGCTGAGTTGGCCTTGCAGATACGAAAGAGCGTCGCCCCCACTCACTGAAACTACGTCTCGTTCACCTACATAGACGCCGGTCATGACGTCCTCCCGTTGCGTTGTGCGGTCATTATTCGAGCCCCCGGCACCGCAGCGAGCAATGCCTTGGACTTGTTGATGCATTCGTTGTGCTCGTCGATGGGAACGCTGTCCGCAACGATTCCCGCTCCTGCCTGCACCGAAGCCCGGTTGCCGGTCACGAACATGGTCCGAATAGCGATTGCGGTGTCGATGTTGCCCGAGAAATCGAGATAGCCAATGACGCCCGCATACGGGCCGCGCTTAACGGGCTCGAGCTCGTCGATGATCTCCATGGCCCGAACCTTCGGGGCTCCCGAAACCGTGCCAGCAGGAAGCGTCGCTCGCAGTACATCGATCGCGCTGTTGCCCTCGGCGAGCTTGCCAGAGACCTGTGAGGTCAGGTGCATGACGTGGCTGTATCGCTCCAAGGTCATGATCTGATCACGCGACTCGCTACCGAATTCGATCACTCGACCGATGTCGTTGCGGGCCAAATCCACGAGCATGACGTGCTCGGCGACCTCTTTGGGGTGTTCGCTCAGTTCCGCGGCGAGCTGCTTGTCTTCCGCGTCGGTCTTGCCCCTCGGTCGAGTGCCTGCGATCGGGCGGCTCACGACGGTGTCGCCGCGCAATTGCACCATCGGTTCTGGTGATGCGCCGACGATGTCGAGGTCGCCGATGCGCATGTAATACATGTACGGGCTGGGGTTGATCTGGCGCAGCACCCGGTACAGGTCGAAGGTCTCGGCATCGAGTTCGAAGTCGAAACGTTGCGCCAGCACGACCTGGAAAATGTCGCCAGCCAGGATGTACTCCTTGGCGGCCTCCACTGCCGCGCAGTAGACGTCCTTGCCCATCGAGGACTTCACCTCAGGGAGTTCCGGGTCACTCGGCGGCGGCGACACCAACGGTTCGTCGATGGGCTGGGCGCCATCGTTCTGCAAGGCGAGAAGCCGCTCGATCGCGTCGTCGTAGATCCGGCGCAACTCCTCATCGGCGGCATCGACTGGCACGACGGTATTGGCGACGAGGGTGACCTGCTGTTTCCAGTGGTCAAAGGCGGCCAGCTCGCCGATGAGAGCCATCACGCCGTCGGCATGGCCGGTGTCATCTTCGGGAATGTTGGGGAGCCGCTCGACCTCGCGCACGACGTCGTAACCGATGTAGCCCATCAGCCCGGCATGCAACGGCGGAAGGTCGTCTAGCTCGGGGGTCGTGAAGTTCTCGAGCAGCTGCTCGAGGGTGTCGAGCATCCCATCACCCACCGGGATCTCGTCGGCCAATGGCCCCGTCACCGATACCTCGCCCCCATGGGACACGATCGATGCCAACGGGTTGCGGCCAAGAAATGACCAGCGACTCCAACGCTCACCGTTCTCCACGGATTCGAGCAAGAAACCATCCTGGTCACCCACGCAGCGGGCAAACACCGCCACCGGGGTGACTTGGTCGGCGAGCAGCGATCGCCACACGGGCACGATTCGGTGCTTGCGGCTGAACTCGACGAACTCTTCGAAATTTGGCTGAACCGTCATCAACGCTCCTAGAGATACAGGCCGGTCGAACCCTCTTCGAGACGCTCAGCGGCGACCGCATGAACGTCTCGCTCACGCAAGATGATGTAGTCGACTCCGCCGACCTCCACCTCGTAGCGATCTTCGGGGTTGAACAGCACCCGGTCACCGATCTCCATGTTGCGAACATTGGGACCCGAACCGACGATCTGTGCCCACGCCAAACGTTTGCCCACTTGGGCTGTAGCGGGGATCAAAATGCCCCCGGTGGAACGGCGTTCGCCCTCTTCGTCGCCATGGCGCACCAGAATGCGGTCGTTGAGCATCTTGATCGGCAGGCGATCGCCGTCCTCGTTCTCTGCCGTGAAGCCGTTCGCTGTAGTTGCGGTCACGGGGTCAGGCTACTCGGGAGGACGAACGGTCACGCCACGAGCCGACATGAGCTCCTTGGCTTCGCCGACCGTGTGCTCACCGAAGTGGAAAATCGATGCCGCGAGCACGGCGTCAGCGCCTCCATCGGTGTGTCCCTCCGCGAGATGTTCGAGCGTACCCACGCCACCGCTGGCGATCACGGGAACATTGACCGCATCGGTAATGAGCGACGTCAGTTCGGTATCGAAGCCGTCGCGAGTGCCGTCGCGATCCATAGAGGTCAACATGATCTCGCCTGCACCTCGGCGCACACATTCCTGAGCCCACTCGACCGCGTCGAGGCCGGTGGCTTTGCGTCCACCTTGGACGTACACCTCATAGCCACTGGCGAGCCCTTCGGTGTCGCTACGTCGGGCATCGATCGAGGCCACGACGCACTGCGATCCGAATTCATTGGAGATCTCGGTAAGAACTTCGGGCCGCGAAACTGCCGCGCTATTGACCGACACCTTGTCAGCGCCCACTCGCAGCAAACGCCGCGCGTCCTCGACGGACCGGATGCCTCCACCAATGGTGAATGGGATGTACAGCTCTTCGGCGGTACGGCTGGCCAGGTCGACAATGGTGTCTCGAGCATCCGACGAGGCGGTGATGTCGAGAAAAACGACTTCGTCTGCACCTTGTTCGTCGTAGCGAGCTGCAAGCTCAACAGGATCGCCAGCGTCGACCAGATCAACAAAGTTGACGCCCTTGACCACTCGTCCAGCGTCGACATCCATGCACGGAATGATGCGAACAGCAGTTGTGCTGCTCTCGCTCGTTCGCTCCGAACGAACGTCTTCAAGCGCCACCTCGTGCTCAGGGGTCTTCCCTGCACAGATCTGGACGAAGTTCTCGATGATCCGCAAGCCGACCGGACCGGACTTCTCCGGGTGGAACTGCGTGGCGTACACGTTGTCTCGTTGCACCGCTGCGCTGAACGGTTCGCCGTAGTCACAGGTTGCAATCGCATACTCAGAGTCGTGCGGCGCGTAGGAGTGCACGAAGTACACCCATGGGTCCTCGGGCAATCCGGCAAAGAGCGGCGATTGCTGATCGAAGCGCAACGTGTTCCATTGCATCTGTGGTCGCTTCACGTCGCCGCGCAACAACCCCACACGGCCAGGAAGAATGCCAAGCCCGTCGACGCCGTCGACTTCGTCGCTCGACTCAAAGAGCGCTTGCATGCCAACGCAGATACCCATGAACGGCTTGCCGCTAGCCACCGCATCGTGGGCCAACGTATCGACGCCAGCCTCACGGATAGCTTCCATCACGCGACCAAAGTTGCCGACGCCAGGAAGCACAACACCGTCAGCAGCTTCGACCACCGCTGGATCAGATGTCAGAACAGGTTCAGCGCCAGCCCGCTCCAGAGTCTTTTGCGCCGAGCGAAGGTTCCCAATGCCGTAATCCAGCACTGCTATCACCGGTCGAGACTCCCGCTCGACATCCGCGGAATCGCTCGTGGTCGCTTCGCGAGCTTCGCTCCCCGGGTTGTTGCTCACAGCGTTCCCTTGGTGCTGGGCAGGCCGCCTCCGGTTACGGCTACGGCATCGCGAAGGGCGCGGGCGACACCTTTGAAGGTGGCCTCGATGATGTGGTGGGTGTTCTTGCCGCGCACAGAGGTGATGTGCAGCGTCATGCCCGCAGACGTGATGAAGGCGCGCCAGAACTCCTCGCAGAGTTGTGGGTCGAACGGCGGGCTACCGAGGATCTTCTCCCCGGGAAAGTCGACCTCGTAGTGCAGGAACGGGCGTCCGGAAAGGTCGAGGGCGGTGTCGACGAGCGCTTCGTCGAGCGGCACTCGATTCGAGGCGAAGCGGCGCACGCCCACCTTGTCGCCGAGCGCGTCCTTGAACACGCTGCCCAACAAGATGCCGGTGTCTTCAACCGTGTGATGTGAGTCGATCTCCAAGTCGCCGGTGGCGGCGACCGTCAAGTCGAATCCGCCGTGACGGCCGAGCTGATCGAGCATGTGGTCAAAGAACGGCAGACCGGTGCTGCAATCGGTATTGCCTTCACCGTCGAGCTCAAGCTCGATGCGGATCTGGGTCTCTTTGGTATCTCGTGATGCTGTGGCCGTACGCAT
>CAZTDG010000134.1:0-8198 GCA_964612655.1 uncultured Acidimicrobiales bacterium
GAGGCGATCACCTTTGCGATCGACCCCGATGGTTCGACAGGTGCGTACCCCTACGCAGCCGGCCTTCGATGGGACGTCGACCTCACGGCACCTGAGGGCGAGCGAATCTCGAGCCTCGAGTTCGACCAGGACGGCGAGTGGGTGCCCTTCGACAACACCGCGACCTACACCGTTGCGACCAACAGCTTCATCGCTAGCGGCCAGGACGGTTACATCACCTTCGGCGAAGTGACCGACGATGGTCGCTCCGAGGACACCCTGATCGATTACGCACAGGCGTTCATCGACTACATCGAACAAGATGCTGAAGGTGTGCTCTCGCCGCTGCCCATAGAGCAGTACTCGACGCAGAGCATCGTCCTCGCCGACGAAGGCTAGGCACGTTGAGGGCTAAGAGTTTGTAGATGGTTTGACCGGCGGTGTGGTGTGTCTCCTCGACACACCACACCCCGGCTCTGTCAGCACCCGAGTGATCTCGGCCGCTGTTGAAGTGCTAAACCAGCGATCATGAAATTGGTTCTTGGTGCGGATTCCTCAACCCAGTCGGTAAAGGTCGAGGCCCGTGCGGCTGACACCGGCGAACTGATCGCGACGGGACGAGCTAGCCATCCGGCCACGACACCACCGGTGTCCGAACAGGACCCGCTGGCCTGGTGGGAGGCGTTCAGCGATGCCGTGAGCCAACTCGGTGATGCGCGCAAGGACGTCGTGGCGGTTTCTATCGCCGGTCAACAGCATGGCCTCGTACTGCTCGACGCCAACGATGACCCACTCCGACCAGCAAAGTTGTGGAACGACACCACCTCTGCACCAAACGCCGACCGATTGGTAGAGGCCCGTGGAGCGCAATGGTGGGCGGACACGACCGGGAGCGTTCCAGTCGCGGCCTTCACGATCTCGAAGCTGGCATGGGTCGCCGAACACGAACCAGAGCTGCTCGAACGAGTGGAGAAGGTCATGTTGCCCCACGACTATCTGACCTACCGACTGAGCGGCAATCACGTCACCGATCGAGGCGATGCATCGGGCAGCGGCTGGTTTGACGCGGTTGGCGGACGAACGGTCACCGACGCGTTGACCGATGCCACCGGTAGCGGCGGTTGGGATGCACGGGTGCCAACCGTGCTCGGCCCAACCGAGGCTGCGGGTGCGATTATCCCTGAGGTCGCAGACGTGCTCGGTCTCTCCCACGACGTGGTGATCGGTCCGGGAACTGGCGACAACATGGGCGCTGCGCTCGGCCTGGGCCTTGGCGAAGGTGACATGGTGATCTCGCTCGGTACGTCGGGAACGGTCTATGCCCGGTCGGCTCAACGTACGAACGACCCAAGCAGTGCGGTCGCTGGCTTTTGCGATGCGACCGGCCAGTACCTGCCTCTCGTCTGCACGCTCAACGCCACCAAGGTCACCGACACCATCGCTCGCCTTCTCGGCACCGATGCCCCTGGGCTAGCCGATTTGGCACTCCAGGCGGGTACCGAAGTCATTGAACAGACCGTCGTTCCCTATTTCGATGGGGAACGCACGCCGAATCGTCCAGACGCCCGCGGGGTAGTGGTCGGTCTAACGACCGATACCAGCCGCGAGGAGATCGCACGCGCCGCTCACGATGGAGTGTTGTGTGGCCTTCTCGAGGGAGCCCAGGCGCTCGTGGACGCGGGTGCAAGCGATGACGGGCGTCTGTTCCTCGTCGGGGGAGGGGCCCAATCGGCTGCGTATCGTCAACGTTTGGCGACGCTGGCCGAAAAGACGGTCTTTGTTCCTCAAAGCGACGAAACGGTAGCTGTCGGTGCATCCCTGCAGGCAGCTGCACTAGCAAATGGTGCTGATCTTGATGATCTCGCTGGCGCATGGGGTGTTGATGCGAGCGATGCCACCGAGCCAGACGCACCAGGCACCGGTGCCGAAATTCGTGCCCGCTACCGCGACGCAGCGGCCTTCGACGACGGTCTCTGTCGGCCTCGAACCGACTAAGTCGGACTCGAACCACATCGGGCGGAATCTAGCCCGCTTCGATCGCGCCCAGCGCGTCCACGATCTCGACGGTACCTACCGACCGCGGTGGCTATTGGGCGTCAATGCGGCCAACATTCGTGCTCTAACAGAGCCACGAGCATGGCGAATGGGTCAAGCGAACCATCGCAACGTCCGAAAAAACTGACGAATAGATGCCTAACGGATTGAGGATCTGTTACGTCGCCGTATTCGCGGCGACTCACCAGCGAAAGGGAATAGAACGATGAAGAAAAGGTGGATGGCACTAGCCACAGCCCTACCGGTCCTGTTGTGGACCACCCCAGTTGCAGCACAGGACACGGTGGACATTACCCAACCGGGCGTCTTTGCTGATAACGCCTTCATTATGATCTGTGCGATCTTCGTGATCTTCATGCAGGCGGGATTCGCGATGGTGGAGGCAGGCCTCACCCGTGCGAAGAACGCTGCGCACATGATGCTCAAGAACCTCCTCGACTTCGTGGTGGGTGCATCGGGCTTCGCGCTCCTCGGCTACCACATCGCATTCTCGGGAGCCGCATGGTTCGGCTTCACCTGGCTTTGGGACTCCCCGGATACGGCTGCGCCATATGCGCCGAATCTGGCCCTTCCAGTCCACTTCCTCTTCCAGATGGCGTTCGCCGCTGCAACCGCAACCATTGTTTCTGGTGCGGTAGCTGAGCGTGTCCAGTTCCGTGCGTACTTCGTGTACTCGGCTGGCCTCTCAGCACTTATCTATCCGATCGTTGTGAGCTGGGTATGGAACCTCGACGGCTGGCTCGCCAACGGCGGCTTTGTTGACCTCGCGGGGTCGACCGGTGCACACCGTTGGTGGAACCGCTGCTTTCGTAGGCGCAATCATCCTCGGCCCACGCATCGGCCGCTTCGACGAGAATGGCAACTCGAACCCGATCCCAGGCCACAACGTGCCGCTCGCTGTTCTCGGCGTCTTCATCCTCCTCATCTCCTGGTTTGCGTTCAACGCCGGCTCGCTGCTCTCGGCTGGTCTTCAGATCGGCGCCATCGCTACCGCTACCGCAATGGGTGGCGCTTTCGGCGGCCTCGGCGGAACGATCTCATCGTGGCTTACCCTCAAGACTCCTGACGTAACCCTTATTGGTAACGGCGTGCTCGGTGGCCTGGTGTCCATCACCGCCGGTGCCCTCAACGTGTCGGTATTCGGCGCCATGATCATCGGTCTCATCGGTGGCATGATCGCTACCAACGGTGTGCTCTTGCTCGACCGTCTGAAGATCGATGACCCCGTCGGCGCTATTCCGGTCCATCTCTTTTGCGGTATCTGGGGAACCATCGCAGTGGGCATCTTCGCTGACCCCGACGCAGTTATCGGTGGCGAGGGTCCTGCAGGTCTGCTTCACGGCAACCCTTCGCTCGTCGTCACTCAGCTCATCGGTCTCGCCGCAGTAGTCGGATTCGTTGGGCTCGCATCGACGGGAATGTTCTTGTTCCTCAAGTCGGTCGGATGGCTCCGAGTATCTGTCGAGCACGAGATGGTCGGCCTCGACCTTGGCGAGCACGCACTGCCTGCCTACAACGACGACTACGTCGAGTACGACGAAGAACTCTTCGCCGCTGATGACATTGAAGACTTGTTCAGCGACGAGTTCTCAGCGTAGGCCGGTCGAAGCTTCTAGACGGAAGGACAGTTCATGGCCGATGACAAGCGAAGTCGCGATTTGGAGCTGCTGAAGGGTGCGGTTGCACGCAGCCGAAATACCCCTCAGCAAGAGGACTCCGGAGCTGGCAACGACCAGGGGATCATGTACCGGGGTCAACCGGTTGCTGGCCGAGGTCGTGGTGGCGGTGCGCCCGGTTCTCCCAGCGGCGGACGCCGCGCAGGCCGTGCAAGCTCGACCTCTTCATCTTCAGGCGGAACCGCCGATGTAAAAGAGGCGCTTTCCAAACTCACCAACTTGTTTAACGACGGGTTGATCACTCAAGCCGAATACGACGCCAAGCGCGGCGAGATCCTCGACCGGATCTAGAGCCAGGAGACAATCATGACAATCAGAAACAGACTCATTTTGATGCTGACGGTGCCACTGGTGGCGCTCGTACTTGTCGCCGCCTTCGGTTTCGCTCAGCTGAGTGCTGACTCCGAACAGCTCGAGGATGCGCAGGACTCCGCTACGGAGTCGATCCTGGCCGACAGAATCGGGCGAGCGATCGGTACTGAGCGGCTCGGGTTCGAGGCTGGCTTCGCTGGCGCCGACCTCAGCGAGCTCGTCGACGCAACCGATGCCACCATCGCAGCGGCCGCCGGTGAATCTGCTGAGCTGGCCGATCTGGCTCAGTTGACCGAAGGCAACCTCGACATTGCTCGAGCAGCAGCTGGTAGTGCCCGTCTTCAGGAGTACCGAGTTGCGCTCAACGACATCGATTCGTTCGTCGACAGCCGACCGATCACCGGTTTCTCGACCGACGGCGTAACGACCGTTCGCGGCCTACAGCAAGCTCGAGTAGCCGTGAACACCCAAGAAGAGAGCTGGGCATCGATCTGGGCGATCGAGGAAGCATCGCCGAGCACGATCAGTCAGGTCTCACGACTCTTCGCAAACGCTGATGATGAAACCGCTGACGCTGCTGACTTCACGACCGCAGCCGGTCAAAGCTTCTACGAACCGCCTACCCGATCAGACGCCGCTGCACAGCTTCTCGCGCTAGAGAGCATCATCCTTCGTGATCTCAGCGCAAGCGAAATCCCAGACGTCGAAGCGTCAGAAGTATTCGAGCAGCTGTTGATCAACCGTGCCGAGTGGAGCCAGGCCGCAGATCAAGGCTCAGAATTCCTACTGTCCGAAATTGGTACACGAGCGCTCGAGACCGATACTCAACGCTCGCTCTTCACCCTGCTGGCCGTTCTCGCAGCCTTCTTGCTCGCCGTGTTGATCTTCGTGATCAGCCGTTCGATCATCGGTCCGCTGAGTCGTCTGATCGGCGAAGCTGAGGCTGTTACGCAGAAGCGCCTACCACAAGCGGTGGCCGAACTTCGCCGAGTGGGCGCTGAGGATACTCCACCCGAGATTCGTCAGATTCCAAAGGAAACCGACGATGAGATTGGTGCTCTCGTAGACGCCTTCAACTCGGTGCAGGGCACCGCTATGCAGGTGTCGACCGAACAGGCTCGAAGCCGCCGAAACGTTGCGGAAATGTTCGTTAACCTCGGTCGTCGAAATCAGCAGCTGAACCACCGCATGCTGAACTTGATCTCCGATTTGGAGCGAGACGAGCAGGACCCTGACGTATTGAAGGGTCTCTACCGTCTTGACCATATGGCGACCCGTATGCGTCGAAACGCTGAGAGCCTCCTCGTGCTCGCCGGTAACCGTTCGCCACGTCAGTGGAGTCGCCCGGTAGCAACCGAGGACATCATGCGTTCGGCGCTCGCCGAGGTCGAGAACTTCGACCGAATCGAGATCGGTCAGATCCCCGCCTCGTCGCTTCGTGGTTCTGTCGTTACCGATGTAACTCACTTGCTTGCAGAGCTTCTCGACAATGCAACCAACTTCTCTGATCCGACGACCAAGGTGACGATCTCGGGACACGAGACCGCCGACGGCATGCAGATCGAGATTGCGGACTCTGGTCTCGGTATCGCCGAGTCTGACCTCGTCGCGCTCAACCAACGTATTGCCGATCCGCCGGAACTCGACCAAGCACCGAGCCGTCTTCTTGGCCTCTTCGTGGTTGGTCGATTGGCCGAAGAGCACGGCATCGACGTTCATCTTGAAAGCCAGCCAGGCGTCGGTACTGTCGCCACGGTTTCGCTTCCAGCGTCGATGATTCCTCAGGACACCGGCGACGGACCAACCCCGCTGCAGACCATCGACATGGATCCAGGTGTGGGCGAAGAAGTTCGAGCCGAGCTCGGCTTCGACTCCGCTGCCGAAACCATTCCTGTCGAGGGAGCTGCCCCAGTCGCCGACTCGTGGACTCCAGATCCCACGCACGAGGTAGAGCTCGCAGATGCAGCTATACCAACGATGGACGAGGTCGAAGAGGCACTTCCGTCCTTCCCGAGCGTCACCATCGACACGCCACCAACCCCAGAAGCACCAGCGCCTGTCGCAGCTGCGGCACCTGTGGAAGCAGTGCTTCCTCCCGCCGAAGCCGAATCGACTCAGTGGCCGCTCAATGCAATCGACGAATCGTTGCCAGTTCGTGACCTCCACGAGCGAGCACCGGAGGCTGAGGCTCCCGCTTCAGCTCCAGAGGTTGTTGAGTCGCCGAATATCTTTGACCTAGCGCCGCCGCCTCCAGTTGATGGTGATGCTGCGCCACAGCAGAACCCGACCGAAATCGAGGCTCCTGGTCCAGCTCATGCTGCTGAACCAGCGCCGGCGATAACGGCTCCGACTGCCGAAGCGATGCCTGCGCCTGTTGCGCCGGTTGAGGTTTCGGCTCCGACGGCTGAAGCAATGCCTGCGCCTGTTGCGCCGGTTGAGGTTTCGGCTCCGACGGCTGAAGCAATGCCTGCGCCTGTTGCGCCGGTTGATGCACCGGTACCAGCTCATGGGGCTGCAGCAGCAGCACCCGCAGCGCCCGCACCCGTCGCAACTGCACCGGCACCAGCGCCAGCACCTGTCGAGCAGTCAAAGCCTGCCTCGCCGGGAGAAATGTTCGGCGGCCTGCCAGTCCGTTCGCCTCAAGCTGCGTTGGCTGACGCCGATGGAGACAGCGTGATGCCGCTACCAGGGGTTGAGCCATCAGCTCCAACCACTAAGGCACAAACAACCGGAGCCTTCGCTGCGTTCGCCAGCGGAGTCACCCGAGCTGAAACCGATACCCCAGAAAATCAGAGCTAAGGAAGCCAACGATGACTGAAAATCAGAAACCAGCTGAAGCATTCGCCTGGCTGTTGAACAACTTCGTTAATTCGACCACCGGCGTTTCTCACGCACTGGCCGTCTCCGCTGACGGCATCAAGCTTGCCTCTTCGGAACACCTTCCGAAGGCAAACGCCGACCAGTTCGCAGCGATCACCGCCGGGCTCTCCAGCCTGATCCACGGTGCTGCGAATTGCTTTGGGGAGACCCAAGTCGAACGTGTGATGATCGAGATGGGCAACAGCTTCCTCTTGATCGCCAACATCAGCCACGGTGCCGTGTTGGGCGTCATCAGCCGCAAGGATGCTGACCTCGCATACGTCGCATACGAGATGACCGTGTTCGCTGAGCGAGCCGGTGGAGTTCTTTCGCCAGCACTCATCGCTGAGCTCCAGAACTCGATCCTGGTCTGAGGTATAACCCATGGTTAGAGACGATTGGGATGACGAGATCATCCTTGAAGACGAAATGCCGACGACCCGGCCCTATGTGGTCACCGGCGGCAACACCGAAGTAGCGGGTGGCGTTGCGATCGAAACGTTGGTCGAGACGGTACCTGCGAGTGCCGAAGGTCTCCGATTCGAAAAGCAACAACTTGCCAAACTCGCGTCGGACTCGCCGCTTTCAGTGGCTGAGCTTTCCGCACACCTCAAAATGCCTATCGGCACCACGATGGTTCTTGTGGGGGAACTCATCGGTTCGGGAACGCTGCGTTCTCACCAAACATCCGCCAGCTCAGGTCTCTCCGATTTGAACATCATGTCAAGGATCATCAGTCGTGTCCGCGAACTCTGAATCAGGATCACAAGTCTCTGCCAAATTCGTCGTCGCCGGAGGCTTCGGCGTCGGCAAGACCACCTTCGTCGGTGCGGTATCTGAAATTCAACCGCTCCGAACCGAGGCCGCCATTACCGGCGCAAGCGTCGGTATCGACGACACCTCTAAGGTCAAGCAAAAGACCACCACGACCGTGGCCATGGACTTCGGCCGTCTGACTATCGATGAGCAACTGGTGTTGTTCTTGTTCGGTACTCCCGGCCAATCCCGCTTCGGCTTTATGTGGGACGACATCACCCAGGGTGCCCTCGGTGCAGTTGTACTTACCGACTCTCGTCGTCTGGCCGATTGCTTCTACGCAATCGACTACTTCGAGAAGCGTAAGGTGCCGTTCGTCGTTGCCGTGAACCGTTTCGACGGTGAACTAAGCCACGACATGAACGACGTCCGCAACGCCCTTCAGCTTCACGAGAGCATTCCGGTCGTCGATTGCGACGCCCGCGAATGGGATTCTGTCAAGGAAACCCTGCTGGTGCTCTTCGACCTCATCGTCACCCGCCTAAACGAAAAAGCCACCCA
>CAZTDG010000135.1:0-8197 GCA_964612655.1 uncultured Acidimicrobiales bacterium
TGAAGTTGCGGGCCAGGGCAACCAGGGTGCGGACGCCGAAGCCGGTTCCGCCTTTGCGGGTCTCCATGTCGGGCTTGTCGGTGAAGGCTGGTCCGGCGATATCAAGATGCACCCATGGGATGTCCTCGGCGACGAACTCCTGCAGGAGAAGTCCTGCGGTGATCGCACCGCCGTAGGGGCCACCGATGTTCTTCATGTCGGCGATCGGTGAATCGATCATCTTGCGGTAGTCGTCGGGAAGCGGCAGTCGCCACAAGCGTTCGCCAGCGGTCTCCGACGCGTCGATCACCGCGCGGGCGAATCCGTCATCGTTACTCATCAGCCCAGCGATCTGGGGACCGAGCGCGGCCATGCAAGCACCCGTCAACGTCGCCAAGTCGATGATGGCGTCGGGCTTTGCCTCCGATGCCAGGCTCAACGCGTCGGCGAGGATCAATCGACCCTCAGCATCGGTGTTGAGCACCTCGATCGTCTTGCCATTGCGGATCTTCAACACGTCGCCGGGGCGCGTGGCGTCGCCGCCCAACATGTTGTCGGTCATAGGGAGATACGCCCGCACACGCGCCTTGACGCCCGCAGCCTTCAGCGCCGACATTGCGCCGATCACCGCAGCGGCACCGCCCATGTCGGACTTCATCGTCATCATGCCCTTGCCGGACTTGATCGACAGGCCACCAGCATCGAAGGTGATTCCCTTACCCACGAACGCAATCGTTCCCGTCGGCTTGGGTGGAGCGTAGGTCAGCTCCACGAAGCGGGGATGATGCGTCGAGCCTCGATTCACGCCGAGCAGGCCACCGAGCTTCGCCTTCCTAATCGCGGACAAGTCCATGACCTTGCACTGCAAGCCAGCACTCTTGGCCATCTTCTGGACGCGCCGGGCCATCTCGGGCGGGGTGAGAGTGCCACCGGGCTCGTTCACCAGATCACGGGCCAGCATCTGACCCTCGGCGATCGCCGAACCAGTAGCCAGACCGTTCTTGACCGCAGCCGACGTCGACCCAGCGACCGTGACTTTGGTGAGGTCGTTGCGGGCCGCCTTCTTCTTGCCCTTGTACTTCTCAAATCCGTAGTGCCCCAGCTGGAGCCCCTCGGCCAGCGCCTCGGCGCACGCACCCTGATCGATTCCGTCGATCGCACCAACGGCGTCGGCGAGCAGCGTCGTGGCGACGGTCTTGTGGCGGCGAGCCGCACGAGCGAAGCTCGCACCAGCTTTACGTAGCGCGGAGGCGTCGAAGTCTTCGGTCTTGCCGAGCCCGATGACCGCGCGCAAACCCTTGTCGGTGTCGATGATCATCGTCTTGCCGAGACCACCGTTGAACCCGCGGGAATCGAGCACGTCGCTGGGCAGCGAATCGGGTCGATCCAGGTCGGAGAACACCCCTACGCCGACGAGTTTCACGGCAGCTGGAGCGGAACGGGCAGTGGTGATCGTGAGAGCCATGGCCCAACGGTAGTCCCGCCACCAAGGCGATGGGGCGAGGACTCGACGCAACGCTCCCAACGCCGCTCCCCACGACCGCCTAGTTTGGGCAAGCGATGGCGCCAACTACCGACTGGAACCCCATTCTGCGCGCAGAATTTGAGCGCCCCTACTGGGGCGAGCTCCAGTCCTATGTGGCCGCCGAACGGGCCACCCACACCGTGTACCCGCCCCACGACGAAGTGTTCCGCGCCCTACACCTGACCCCCTACGACGAGGTCCGGGTGATGATCTTGGGCCAGGACCCCTACCACGGTCCTGGGCAGGCGAACGGGCTTGCCTTTTCCGTCGCCGACGGGATCGACGTTCCACCCAGCCTGCGCAACATCTACACCGAACTCGAATCCGACCTTGGCATTGCGCCCCCCGGGCACGGCAACCTCGAGGCTTGGGCTCGATCGGGCGTGCTGCTCCTCAACGCCACCCTCACCGTGCGGGCACGCGCTGCGGCTTCGCATCAGAAACAGGGCTGGGAAACCTTCACCGACAAGGTGCTCGAAGCGGTGAACGCTAAGAAGGATCGAGTGGTGTTCATCTTGTGGGGCGCGTCCGCCCGCAAAAAGAAGGCGTTGATCGACGAGACTGTTCATGTCGTGCTTGAAAGCCCTCACCCCTCTCCCCTCTCGGCCTACCGCGGTTTCTTCGGCTCCGCCCCGTTCTCCCAGGCGAACGCCGCCCTGACCGAAGCCGGCCTCAACACTGTGGATTGGGCACTATGACTCTCGCCAGCTGCATAATCTCGACGTTTCGAGCCCCCCGGGCGAGAAACTCGGTTAGTGAGCGAAGCGAACGGCCCGGAGCGAAATAATGGGCGCGGGACATTCCCATTCACACGACCACGGCCTGCCCGGTGGCGGCTGGGAGTTCTGGCTGCGCTCGCCGCGCCTGCGCGGCGTGCTCACAATCCTCGTGGTGTCGTTCATCGGTGCCATCGTCGGGCTGGTCTTGTTGTGGCCGACCGGCGAGGGTCGTATCGCAGCGATCGAATCTGCCGATGCGATTGGTTTGGCCACCGACCGGGTTCGCGCCGAGGTTCTCTCGTCATCGAACCAGACGTGTTCCTTCTCGCAGCCGGAGAATCCCGTCGATTGCCGCCTACTCAACCTCGACATTCTCGAAGGACCAGACGCCGGTGCCGAGATCGCCCTGCCGGAGATCAACCTGCAGATCGAGCGTGGCCTCCCTGAGTTCGAGCCTGGCGACACGATCGTCCTTGGGTACGCGGCTCCCACCGACACCTACTTCTACGAAGACGTCGAACGCTCCAATGTCCTAATCGTCCTGACCGTGATCTTCGTCGTGGCAGTGATCGCCTTCGCCCGTTTGCGGGGCGCCCTCGCGCTGCTCGCGATGGCTGGGACGGTGGTGGTGCTCGTCGGTTTCGTGGCGCCGAGTGTGCTCGACGGCAACAATCCAATCGCCGTCGCGGTCGTGGCAGCGATCATCATCGCGTTCGTGAGCCTGTTCTTATCCCACGGGTTCACCCCCACCACTGCAGTGGCGCTCGCCGGGACGATCGGCGCGCTGGGCCTCACGCTCGTGCTTTCGTGGGTCTTCTTCGGCCTGGCCCGCTTCACCGGGTTCGCCGATTCCGATGCTCTTCTTCTCCCGGTTCTCAATCAAGACCTCCGCGTCAGCTCGCTGCTCCTGGGCGGCGCCATCATCGGCGCACTGGGCGCCCTCGATGACGTCACCGTCACCCAAGTCGCCACCGTGGCCGAACTGCGTCGCCAGAACCCGATGATGGCCGCCAGCGAGCTCGTGGCATCGGGGATCCGGGTGGGCCGAGACCACATCGCGGCCACCGTCAACACGTTGCTGCTGGCCTACGCCGGCGCCAGTCTTCCCGTCTTGTTGTTGTTCGCTGCGTCGGACCAATCGCTCGGTATCGTCGCGAACTCCGAGGTGATCGCGGTCGAGATCGCCCGAACGTTGTGCGGCTCTATCGGGTTGATCGCCGCCGTCCCTCTCACTACGGGACTCGCGGCGACGGTGCTGCCACCGACCCAATCAGCCCAGGTCAGCGAAGCGGATCAGACTCCAACGTGGGATGACTTCGCTCCTGACGAGCCGCAGTAGCAGCACGCGCCCTCGCTGCCCGTAGCTCCGATCGCACAACGAAGCCCAGGGCCACCCAGATCCAGGCGAAGCCCAGTAGGCGACCCGCCGAGACGTCCTCGCCGAACAGTTGCCAGCCGACCAGGAATTGCAACGTCGGGTTGATGTACTGCAGCAGCCCGATCGCGGTGAGCGACACCTGGCGGGCGGCCGAGGCGAACAACAACAGGGGGACGATCGTCACCAACCCGGTGACCACGATGAGCACGAACGTAACCAGTGTTCCGTCGCCGCTGACGTCTACCCCGGTGCCCGCTCGCCACAAAACGATGCCCACGACGATCGGGGCGACCAACAGCATCTCGAATGTCAGCCCGTCAACGCTCTCCCATGGCCCGACCTTGCGGGCCCATCCATAGGCGGCGAATGTCGCACCGAGTACGAGCGCTACCCATGGCACCGAACCCAGCACCACCAAGGTCCACACCAACCCCACGGTTCCAAGCCCCAGCGCGACGATCTGATCCATCGTCGGCCGTTCACCGAGGAGTACCACGCCGAGCGCAACCGAGAACAGCGGCATCAGGAAGTAGCCGAGCGCGGCCTCGACGGCTTGATCGTTGGCGATCGCCCACAGGAACACCGCCCAGTTCGTGGCGATCATGATGGCGGAGAACACGCCGTATCCAATATGGGACGCCGTGAGGCCTGAGATCGGCACCGTCCGTTGCGCAGCAGCCCACATCAACAAGAACAGCGCACCAAAGCCCACTCGGAAGCCGAGCTGGTCGAGCGGCGCAACCGACTCGAGTGCCCTCCAGAAGATCGCCGACAGACCCCACCACGTGTACGCGATGACGACGCTGATGACGGCTCGACGCGAGTTGGTCACTGAATGGGCTCCCCGAGCGTGAATGGGCGACATTCACGATCTCCCCAACGCTTACACACTTCGCCCACCGGATCGAGGGTCGTCCGGAACAGCTCGTACTCGGCATCGAAGCAGTGGTACTCGCCACCAGGGTCTCGTTGGTCGATACGCCGGGTCCCCTGATCCACCGCCGCACACTCCGCCCACGCCTCGGTGCCGAGACCACCCTTGCGGGCCTCTTCGGTTGGTTCCCACAGCGCGAAGTCGAGCAGGTGCCCAATCTCGTGGTCGATCAGCTCCTCGAGTCGGTCTTCGTTCCACGGACGAAAGTCGAGCGTGATGACACCGTCGGGCGGGTTGTTGGTCACGAAGGCACCGACGTTGGGCCGGTCGATGTCGGTGATGACCAAGTCATCGACCAGCCAACCCAGGGGCGAATTGCCAATGTCTTCCCAGGCCGCAGCCTCCATCTCGGCCGGGGTGCGAAAGTCTGGGCTGGTTGACACGTTGTCGGCCAGGGTGAGCACGCCGCCGAGCGCCATCGCCGAGGCCACGAACAGCCCCACGAGCCGCGGTGCTCGACCCAAGCGCTGGCTCCGCGGTGGGAGGGGTTCGGACGAGCCGCCGAACAGTTCCTCATACTCCTCGTCGGTGAACATGTCGTCGTCATCGGGCGACTGGCCGTTTGATGAGACGCTCATTGGCCCACCGGAAGAACTTGTTCGAGGGTTGGAACCTCTGCCCACAGGTCACCGAGCGTGTCGACCCGCTCGAGCACCTCGGCGGCCTCAAAGCCAAACCATTCGCCGTCCGCCCCGTCGCTGACCTCATCCCACGAGATCGGAGTCGACACCGTCGGTCGCTCCTTGCCGCGCAGCGAGTAGGGGGCGATCGTGGTCTTGTGCCGGGTGTTCTGGCTCCAGTCGATGAAGATCTTGCCGGGCCGCTCGCTGCGGGTCATGTTCGCCGTCACCGCATCCGGCTGCTGCTTGGTAAGCAGCTGCGCCACCGCCAACGCGAAGTCTGAGGCGTGGCCATGGGTGTGTGGGGTGTTCAACGGGACGTACAGCTGGAGCCCCTTAGAACCCGACGTCTTAGCGAAGCTCATCAAGCCCACCTTTTCGAGCACATCCGAGATTGCCATCGCCACCTGACAGCACTCGATGATCGTTGCGGGCTCACCCGGGTCGAGATCAAAGACCAGGGTCGTCGGCGATTCAATGTCGTCGCATCGCGCCATCGGCGCATGGATCTCAAGAGCAGCCAGATTCGCCGCCCACGCGAGCGCTGCAACCTCGGACAGCATCGGGTAGTCGATCCCTTTGCCCTTGTCCCCTGGCCCTTCGCACGTACCGACCCAATCGGGGCGATGACTCGGGGCACGTTTGTTGAAGAACGGCTCGGTGGTCACCCCGTCGGGCCATCGCTTGAAGGTGATCCCTCGATCCTCGATGTGGGGCAACATGACCGGCGCAATCTTCACGTAATACTCGATGACCTGGCCCTTAGTGAACCCGACCATCGGATACAGCACCTTGTCCAGGTTCGAGACCTGAAGGGTCCGACCCGCGATCTCGGTACGAATTTTTTCGGGCGTCGGCATCGCCCAAAACGGTAGCCGTCTACGAAGCTTTCTTCTTAGCGGCTGCTTTCTTCCTGGCCGGCGCCTTCTTCGTGGCCTTCTTCTTCGCTGCAGCCTTCTTCTTGGCCGGCGCCTTCTTCTTCGTGGCCTTCTTCTTCGCGCTGGCCTTCTTCGCCGTCGGGTGACGTGTGCGGGCTTCCTTCGCCGCCGCCACCGAGGCTTCGAGCGCAGCCATCAAGTCGACAACCGAGCCAACCTCTTCCTCCGCTGCCGCGGCAACGACGGTTTCCTCACCAGCGGCCTTCTTGTCGATTAACTCAAGGACTGCTTCGCGGTAGGTATCGGTGTGCTTCTCGGGCTCAAAATCGGCTTCGAGCGTGGCGATCAGCTGACGGGCCATTTCGACTTCGCCATCGGCGATCTCAATGTCTTCAAGACCGTCGAACAGCTCCACTTCGCTTGCGGCGACAACCTCGTCGGCATACACCATGGTCGAAATCATCAACTTGCCGTCTACCGGGCGAATAGCTGCCAAGTACTGCTTGGTGCGCATGACAAAGCGGGCGATACCCACCTTCCCTGCTTCCTCCATCGCAGTCACCAAAAGCTTGTACGGCTTTTGAGTATCGACGCTTGGCGCCAAGTAGTACTGAGCGTCGTAGAAGACAGGGTCGATGTCGGCGAGGTCGACGAACTCTTGCAGATCGATGGTCTTCATCGCCTTGGGATCGAGTGCGTCGAGTTCTTCGGGAGTGATGGTGACGTACTCGCCGTTCGGCAACTCGAAACCCTTCACGATCTCTTCGTAGGCAACCTCTTCGCCCGTAACCGCAGATACACGCTTCTGCTTGATGCGGCCGCCGGTCGCAGCCTCGATCTGGTTGAAGCGCACGTTCTTACGACGCACCGCGCTAAAGAGCTTGACGGGGATGTTTACCAACCCGAAGCTCACTGAACCTGACCAAATAGGACGCGCCATTCCCTAAGTATCGGCCATAACCGACCTCGTTGTTAAATGAACCGCTCGTAGACTCAAGCGGTGATCGATCTCGACGCCGCAACCGTCATGATCCAGTGGGCCACTGGCGGACTCGCGTTCCTCTGGGTTACGACCCGTACCCGCACGGTCGGTTTGGGCTACGGCTGGCTCCAACGAATCACCTTTATGACCTTCGGGATCATCGCCCTGGTTATCGCCTTCTACACCCGCTGGGTGCCGGTTCGAGACATCTTCACCGTGTTGATGATTCTGGCCTCCGGCGTGGCGCTGTGGGTGTCGTACGTGCGCCGCTCCGCTGGCGTGAAGGAGCAACGAGCAGTCATCGAGAAGCGTGCCCGTCGAGTGGCCGAGATGACCGGCATCGACAAGGAAGAAGAGCGCTTCGATAAGAACGCCCCGGAGTTTCCGCCCATCCTCGACGCCATCGCGCCGATCTTTGGCTTCGTCGCTATCGTGGCGGCCGGTGTCGACTCCACCCAGCTAAGTGATCAGCCAGTATGGCTCGGCGTTGCTCGCATCGTCGTCGGCGCGTTCTTCCTCGGCGCAGTGAGCGACGCCATGCTGCTCGGCCACTGGTATCTGGTGCAGCCGGGGCTCGCTCGAGCCCCGCTCAACGAGCTAGTGAAATGGACGACGGCGCTGTGGCCCTTGGAGCTGATCGTCTTCTTGATCCCGACAGGCATGTGGTCGGTACTCAACGGCACAATCGACGATGGCTTCCTCGGTCAGCTGGGTTGGTTCTGGGCAGCGTCCACCGTGGCCACGATCATCTTGTTGGGGCTAACCCTCATCATCTTGAAGGGCAAGGAGTACTCGGCGGTCATGGCCGCCACCGGCATGCTCTACCTGGCGATCCTCATGGGCTTCTCCATGGACCTCGTCGCCCGCGCGACTTTGCGTATTTGAGTCTCCGAATTCTGTGTGCACTTCTCCACCATCACGGTGGCAGAGTGCACACAGTTGTCCGCAGCGGCACTGAGAACTATGGGCCAACTCCTCATAGTACGGTCGTAGACGTCTTTGGTGATGAGGGGGCAAGCGGACCGTGCGATTTACCTGGCGTTCTTTAGCAATGAGCACCTTGATGCTCGCAGCAGCTGCCTGCAGCGAAACATCGATCACAAGCTTGGACGAACTCACTCCGGTCGAGGTCGATGACGCCGAGCTGCAGGAACTAATGGAAGCAAGCCATTGGCAGATCGT
>CAZTDG010000136.1:0-8025 GCA_964612655.1 uncultured Acidimicrobiales bacterium
AATGTCCGCAGTCGCCATCGCCATACAACACAGTATAACGAACATATGTTCGATTGCAACGACGAAGTCAAAGTATTTTTCGGGAACCGCGGGCACTCCGCCAGCATCGAAGAAAAATTGCGACGGGTTCGCTCAAACCGCCTGGGCGAACCCGTCGCAGATCTTTGGTGCTACGAAGCGATAGCCATGTGTGTGCCATCGAGCCCTGACGGGGCGAAGATGACACAGAAGACCTCTCGGTCGCCCTCGTCAAAGGCTGCCGAAGTCGGCGTAAACATATCGATGGCCGTATCCGGAGGAAGGGCTTCGACTCGTGTCACTGCCGTGGTTGCGATCGAAACGCAGTCCTCGAACACCTCTTCCCATACGGGATCGAAGTCATCCGTTGGGTAGGACACGGTATTGAGCGAAGTTGTGCCGATGATCTGGCCGTCATGGGCTTCGCTGCAATCGGGTGTCTCGAGGCGATCGATCTCCGTCGCTTCACTCATCACGAAACAGTCGCCGACGGCGAGGTCCTCGGCGCTCGTGGTGCCGAGAGCGCTGATGGCTCCCCACCCCAAGACGCCAGCGACGAGCACTGCTTTGATCCCCATCTTGGCGGCGACTGGACTCACCGACTTCTTCGGGCTCATCGATGACTGATGGGCGAACTGTCCAGCAGGCGCCTGTCCAGCAGCGTAGGGATCGTACGACGGCTGGCCGCCTGGCCCGGGAGGTCCCGGCACTGTCGGCGCTGGTGGTGCTGGTGGTGCTGGTGGCGTGTACCACGACGGCACTTGGTTGAAGTCGTCATTTCCGCTCATGACTGCTGTCCCCCAATGTTGGTTCGTGCGGCGTTGAGCACACCGGTGATGTGGTTCTGCGTCATACCGAGCGCAAGGCCGGCCTGGTTGATCAGATCAATTTCCTCGCGAGCGACATCGCCGTCGGATGCGGCGAGTCGCAGACAAGCGCCGAGCAACGCTTCCTTGCCGTGCGGATTGAGAATTCCTGCACAGTTCGTCATGTGCTCGACCAGTCCGTGCGCGGGCAGGTTGGCGAGATCCCATTCGAGGTGTTGCATCGCATAGGGCGTGTCGGTGTAGGAGGTCATGACCTCGACCGCAGCCTGCTTCTCGGCGTCGTCGATGTGTCCGTCAGCTCGAATGATCGACACGACGGCCTGACGTGCCGCGTTGGCCAGGTTGTCCATTATCTGTGCCGACGTTGGATTGGTAAGCACCTTCTCGTCGTATCCCCGCTGACACGACGTGCATTCCACGAACTGTCCGAGCTCGTTGAGTGGAATGATCGGAATGAAGAAGAACGTGAACCAACGTTTCGCGAGCTTCATCACGTACTGGCGGTCGCCGCCCTCGTGTGGGCAGTAGAACGTGCCCGTGCTCACATCCGCGTAGCGAACCTTGAATCCCCAAATAAGTAACATGCGCTTCCGCCTAATCCTGTAGTCAATGCGTCTGAATTAGGGTTCGGACCAGCGACTAGCACTGCTTGAGCGTTTAATAAGCCTCGATGTTAAAAGAGGGTCGAACGACCTACTCGACGTCTTGGACCCATGAGTTTCGGAGACGCCGCCGGGCGTCCATGCCAAGGCGTTAGCTCTTGAGGCGCTCTGATTGGGGGTCGAACAACGGACCCTTCACGATGTTCGCTTGGTAGCGCTTGCCCGTGCGGATCACTTCGACGGCCGTGCCGGTCTCGGCGTGGTCGGGGTCGACGAAGGCGTGTGCGATGAACGCGCCAGCGCTGTAGCCGTATTCGGCTCCGGCGATCCGGCCCACGACGTCGGTGCCGATCATGACTGGTTCCCAGCCGTAGACGATCGAGTCGTCCGATTCGAATTGCAGGGTGACCACGCGCGTAGTGATCGGCGCAGCGAGCGCTTCGGCTTTGCCGTGGAAGTCCTTCGAGGTGTCCATGGCCCACGCCACACCACATTCGGCCGGCGAGTATTCGGGCGTCATGTCTGAGCCCCACAGGCGGTAGCCCTTCTCGATGCGAGCGGAGAAGACGGTTTGGGCGCCTACCGCTGGCATGTCGAATGCTCGGCCCGCTTTGTAGAGCGTGTCCCACACGTGCAGCGCGAGGGATTGCGGCACGTAGATCTCCCACCCGAGTTCGCCGACGTACGACAACCGCATCGCGGTTACCGGCGCCATGCCGATGCCGATGTCTTGGCTCGTGTACCAACCAAATGCGTCGTTGGAGACGTCATCGTCGGTGACGGACGCCAGCACCTCACGGCTGTTTGGACCCCAAAGACCGATGGCGACGAGTTGCTCGCTGAGGTCTCGGTAAGTGACGGTGCCATCGTCGGGCGCGAGCGAGCGGTACCGGGCCATCTCGGCGGGGAGGTTGCCCTTGCCGGTCAGGATCCACCACGTATCGGGCGAGCGTCGGGCGACGGTGATGTCTCGAGCGATTCCACCAGACGGTGTGAGGACCAGGCTGTAGGTCATGCCTCCGACCGGCAGATCGATGTCGGCGGTGCAGAGCCACTGGAGGTGTTCGAGTGCGCCGGGGCCTGACACTTCGATCGGGCCGATGGCAGCCGACCAGTCGACCAGGCCGACGTTGGCGCGCATTTCGAGGTGCTCGGCGGCCATGATCGGCGTCCAGCCGACGGCGTCGTAGCCGGTGCGCTCGGGGATGGCGTCACGGTGTTTGGCGACCAGCGCTTCGTTGGAGTGGTAGTAGAGCGGGGTCTCTTGGCTGGCGATGGGGATGAACTCCGCACCCAGTGCTTCGAGGCGGTGGTGGTAGGGCGAGTGGCGCAGGTTGCGAACCGAGGAGGCCACCGTGCTGGGGTGAAGGTCTTCGAAGCCGATCTCGTAGAAGTACTTGGCTTGGCGGGTGACGAACTCGCGGTTGGTTTGGTGTGGGTGAAAGCGGTTGATGTCGGCGGGGGTGATGTCCATGCCGGGGTCGCCGGTGGTCATCCAACGCGCCATCACTGCGCCGACCTCGCTGCCATAGGACAGCCACGCCCCAACCGCAGACCACAGGCCCGCAACCTGGGTTTCGCCCATGATCGGATGATCGTCGACGGTGAAGGAGAACATGCCGTTGAAGCCGTGGTCGACCGATGCTTCCTTGAGCGGCGGCATGTGGTGCTGCATGAGTTCCCACGCGTCGGTGAAGTCCTCCGGAGTGAACGGGAGCTTGGCAGTCGTGGGTAGTTGCGTCGGATCGACGAGGCGGGCCTCGTGGGCGTAGCTGCCGATGCCGATGTGGTCGCCGTGTTGACGGAAGTAGATAGAGAGGTCGTCGAACGCGGTGACCGGGAACGACACCTCTTTCTCTGCGATGTCGGCGATTGCGGGAACGGGCGTGGTGAAGATGTATTGGTGTTCGCCGGGGAACAGCGGCATTGGGGTGCCGGTCTTGGCCGCCAGCAGCGGCGCCCAAATATTGGTGCACACGATCGCCTGCTCACACGAGATCGTGCCCAGCTCGCCGCCCGTGACGACCGCGGTGATTCGACCCTCGTGAATGTCGAGGTCGGTCACTTCGGTGTGGCCGTGGAATGTGGCCCTGCCGGTGGCCTCGGCGATTTGGCGCATCGAGGTGGCGAGCAGGCTGGTTCGCACCACGCCCGAGGAGGGAATGTAGATGCCGCCGACGACGGTGCTCGGGTCAACCAGTGGGAGGTGCTCGGCGACTTCGGCCGGCGAGATCATCGTCGAGTCCAGGTGTTGACTCAGTCCGATGTCGTGGAGGCGTTGGTGTGCGTCGAGGCGTTCGGGCGTGTTGGCCACTTCGATCATGCCGACGCGCCAGAACTGTTCCTGGTTTGGATCCGCGAGCGGCAGTTGGTCGTAGTGGGCGCGGCTCTTGCGGCCGAGCGTGGTGAAGAAGTGCGAGCCGGTCAGCGTGCGTAGGCCGCCGGGCGCGTGCGAGGTGGAACCGTCGTTGACGTCGAGGTCGCCCTTGTCGACGACGACGACATCGGTGACCCCCATGTCGGCGAGGTGGTAGGCGACGCTGGCGCCGATGATGCCCGCTCCGATCACGACCACGTTGGCGTGCGTGTCGGCCTGCCTAGCTGCTCGGGTTGCCATGGAAGCTCCTACGGGGTCGGCGGTCGCCGCAACGGTGTCGACCATAGCTGTACGGGCGCGGCTGCTAAGAACCGGTGGCGGCCGAGTAACTTACGCCCATGTCGCCGCACCCCACCGCTCCCGATGTGTTGATCGTCGGCGCCGGGGTGATCGGTTGTTCGATCGCCACCGAACTGGCCCGCCGCGGCCACCGCACCCTCAACCTCGACCGGGGTCGATCCGCTGGATCCGGATCGACGGCGAGTTCGAGTGCCGTGGTGCGCTTCAGCTACTCGACTGCCAACGGCGTGCATCTCTCGTGGGAAGGCCTGCAGTACTGGCTGAACTGGGCAGACCACATCGGCGTGGGCGATGAGTTGGGCCTAGTCGAATACCAGCGGTGCGGTCAGCTGATGTTGATGCGCACCCCCGACGACTACTCCCATCAGGTGCGCGACCTGTGGCAGGAGCTGGACATTCCGTTCGAGTCGTTCACCGAGGCCGCGCTTCGGGAGCGATTCAGCTTTCTCGACACCGGCATCTACGGTCCTCCCACTCTCCCCGATGACGACGAGTTCTGGAAGTCGTCGACGGGCACCATGCTCGGCGCGATCTACTCCCCCGACGCCGGATACATCTCCGACCCACAGCTCGCCGCCCACAACCTGCAGATGGCGGCCGAGGCCGCGGGCGGAGAGTTCCGCTTTGGCAGTGAGGTCGTGGCGATCAACCAGGCCGATGGTGCGGTAACCGGGGTGACGCTGGCCGACGGCACGGTGGTCGACTGCCCGATCGTGGTCAATGTTGCCGGCCCGCACAGCGCGGTGATCAACGAGATGGCCGGGGTGCGTGACTCGATGGCGATCAAGACCGCGCCGATGCGCCAAGAAGTGCATCACGTGCCCGCTCCCCCAGACGTCGACATCAACGCACATGGCATGGTGATGGCCGACGACGACGTGGGCTTCTATTGCCGCCCCGAGCTGGGCAACAACTTGTTGATCGGCAGCATCGAACCCGAGTGCGACGTACTCGAGTGGATCGACGACGCCGACGACTTCCACCCCGGCATCTCCGAACTTTGGGAAACACAGGTGCTGCGAGCGAACCGTCGCTTTCCTGACCTTGGGATGCCGCACCAGCGCCGTGGTCTCGCCGGGGTGTACGACGTGAGCGACGACTGGATGCCCATCTATGACCGCACCGATCTCGACGGGTTCTTCGTGGCGATTGGGAGCAGCGGCAATCAGTTCAAGAACGCCGGTGCAGCCGGGCACATCATGGCCGAGCTCATCGAAGCGGTCGCTGCGGGCCACGACCACGACGGCGAACCGTTGCAGGTGACGGGTGCGTTCACGGGGCGACCGATCGACGTGGGTGCATTCAGCCGCAACCGAGTCGTGAACGCCGATTCGTCGATGTCGGTGCAGGGCTAGCGGCTCATGGCGAATCGTCGACCCCGACGTGAACGCCAGCGCGCGCCCATCGACACCAGCCATCACCGTCGCCTGGTCAACCCGTTCGAACCGCTGCGGGTACTTAGCGACGATCACGTGCAGTATCTGCACGAGTCGGCCGTGCGCTTTCTGGCCGACGAGGGCATCCGCGTGCTGCTGGAGGAAGCTCGTGACCTGCTGGCCGCAGATGGCGCGACGGTCGAGGACGACATGGTGCGCTTCGACCCCGACCGCATCGCCGAAGCCCTACGCACCGCGCCCGACGAGTTCGAGTTGCAGGCCCCGAACCCCGAGCGCAGCGTGCACGTCGGCGGCAAGAGTTTGGTGCTGGCGCCCGTGGGCGGGCCGCCGTTTGTATCCGACCTGGCCAACGGACGACGCGCTGGCACCCTGGCCGACCAAGAGAACTTCCTGCGGCTCACCCAGACCTACGACGTGCTCGGCACGACGGCTCCGTGTGTGGAGCCGAGCGACATCCCCGTCGACATTCGCCATCTTCGGTCGGGGTTCGCCACGCTCACCCTGACCGACAAGTCGCCGTTCCTCTATGCCCGCGGTCGCCAGCGTGTGCGTGACGGGTTCGACCTGGTGAAGCTTCGCTACGGGATCGAATCCGACGAGGAGTTTGCCGAGGCGCATCACTGCTGGACGAACATCAACGTCAACTCGCCCCGCCAGCTCGACGTGCCGATGAGTATGGCCGTTATCGACTTCGCCCGCCTGAACCAGCCGAACATCCTGACCCCGTTCACGCTGGCCGGAGCGATGGCGCCGGTAACCCTGGCCGGTGCGCTGGTGCTGCAGCACATGGAGGTGCTGGCCGCGGTTACGCTCGCCCAAGTGGCTCGCCCGGGAGCGCCGGTGCTGTACGGCGCGTTCACGTCGAACGTGGACATGCGCTCGGGGTCGCCAGCGTTCGGCACGCCCGAGGCGATGAAGGGCGCGTTAGCGAGCGGGCAGTTAGCACGACACGTCGGGCTGCCGTGGCGGTCATCGGGGTCGAGCGCTTCGAACGCCGTCGACGCCCAAAGCGGATACGAGACCATGGCCAACACCTACGGCGCGTTCCTCGGCGGAGCGAACTGGATCATGCATGCCGCTGGCTGGCAAGAAGGTGGGCTGTCGGCCAGCTTCGAGAAGTTCGTGATCGATGTGGAGATGTGCCAGATCCTCGCCGAAGCATGCCAGCCCGTCGTGGTCGACGACGACGAGCTCGCACTCGGGGCGATTTCCGAAGTTGGCCCGGGCGGGCACTTCTTTGGAACCGACCACACACTCGAGCGTTTCGAGACCGCGTTTTACGAACCGATCGTCTTCACTCGAGCCAACTTCGAACAGTGGACCGAAGACGGCAGCCAACGCGCCGACGAACGCGCCGAAGCCGTGTGGCGCCAAGCGATCGACGCGTGCGTTGCGCCACCCATTGACGACAGCACACTCGCCGCGATGAGCGAGTTTGTGGAGCGTCGGGTGAGCGAAGGCGGCGCTGCGCCGGACTGATGCAAACGTCGGGTCGATCCACGTCGCCAACTCTCGGACCAGCGCGTATAGTAGGTAGCCGTCTTGGTGGCTGTAGCTCAGTTAGGTAGAGCTCCGCGTTGTGGTCGCGGCGGTCGCGGGTTCAAATCCCGTCAGCCACCCCAAGTCACCTGTGTTTATTGGCAGCCGCCGATACCCTCAGATGACACAACATGCGCCTCTAGCTCAATTGGCAGAGCATCGGACTCTTAATCCGCAGGTTCCGGGTTCAAGTCCCGGGGGGCGTACAACGAAAAATCCCTGATCTCTCAACGAACTTGAGGGGTCAGGGATTTCTTTCGTTTTCCGGCCGAATCCGACTGAGCCACTTGAAGAACCCACTCGTCAACGCCTTCTGGTCACTACTCGATCCCTCTTCGTCCGCCGACAATTCCGTAGTCCAGACGATCTGCCACAAACAGCGCTCGGCGGCGCGCTGTGCGGCCTGTCACAATTACAAAGAAACCTATGACAACCACTCTTCGCGTAATGTACTGTCGATTTAATGACACTCAGTGGAATCAGACAGAAGCTGGCGGCTCACCCAGGTTCGGCCGGACTAGCTGCAGTCGCAGTCCTAGCAATCTTGACACTCGCCGTTCTCGCAGCAACCCAAACAGCCGCGTCGGCAGGAAACGTCGATCACCAGTCCTTGGTGCCCGAAACGCCCCGACGCGACATACCAATCGTTCTCGATGGCGATGTCTGGAAGTCGGTGCAGTTCAACGACCGAATCATCGTGGCCGGCGACTTCACCCAAGTCGAAACCTCACGCGGTGGGCCCATTGTCGATCGGCCAAACATTTTCGCCTACGACGTCAACACGGGCGCCATCATCGATGACTTCAACCCCGACGTCAACGGCCCCGTCTTTGACGTCGTCGTCGATGACAGCGACAACTCATTGTTCCTCGGTGGTACGTTCACCCAGATCGATGGCCAATTCCGCACTCGCCTGGCCAAACTCGACTATTTCGGCAACCTCGACCCCACCTTCAGGGCTACCG
>CAZTDG010000137.1:0-7958 GCA_964612655.1 uncultured Acidimicrobiales bacterium
ATCCCCGCTTTGTTGCACGACTTATAGAAATCGAGCACGCCATACATGTTGCCGTGGTCGGTAATACCCAGCGCAGGCTGGCCGTCGGCTGCGGCCGCGGCGACAAGGTCGTCAAGGCGCGACGCGCCATCGAGCATCGAAAACTCGGTATGCACATGCAAGTGGGTAAAAGACCCAGCCATTTTGATGCCTTTCCGATACCTGCTGGGCTATTAACCCTAGTCCTGCTGTGAGACAAACTACATAGCCGGAATTTCGGCTATTCCTAGCCGACGTGATGGAGGACCGGGACCAACATTTCGGCTTCGGTGAGGGAGCCGTGGCGGCCGATGAGACGGTCGAGGTGGGGTTCTCCTGGATCGTCAAAGCCGACTGGGGCGCGGGCGACCAGCGCCACGTCGCCAAGACGACTTTCGGCGTCGGAACTCACCTGGGGGCCGAACCAACCTTCCTCGATGACCTGTTGCTTGGTGCGAACCCAGGCGATGTCGCCGTGATGCTCGGCGGCTGCGGCTGCCAGTTCTTCTGTGGCTCCCGGCTTTGCGTGAAGCCACCGGAACCGTGCCTCGCCCGAACGCAAGGTGGCGAGACGGACAACGTCATTGTGAACGGGAACGATCTCGGGCGCATGAATCTGTCCGTGGTCGGCGGTAACCACTAGGGCCGTTCCGGCGGGTAGCGCGCTGATCATCTGCGACACGAGCCAATCGCAGAACTCGAGTTCCAGATCGAAGTAGGAGCCCTCGAAACCGTGCACGTGCGCAACGTGGTCGAGCCCGTCGTAATAGGTGTACACGTGGGTCGCCCCCGCATCGAGGCGCTCCCGGGTTGCGGCAACCAATGATGACGGGTGCCAGACGCCGGTATAGGGCGCATCTCCTAGATAGGCCTCGGTAAAGGCCGACCCGACGAATTGGCGGTCGCTCACGACATGCCACTGGCCTCCGCCCCCGAGCGGAGGCATCGTTTGCACCGTACGCGGTGAGACCGTGCGACGGTGATCGCCTGAAGGTGTGGTCCAGCGCAGCGCGTTCATAACCGCTCCCCCAGCAGGAAAGCGATAGCCGACAACACCATGCTCGCCGGGCGGCACGCCAGTGGAGATCGTCGTTAGCGCCGTTGCCGTGGTCGATGGGGCGCTCGTAGTAGCCGACGACCCCGCCATGGCAAGCAAGGTCGGAGCGCGTTCAGGGCGTTCCTGAAGCTGCACCCAACCCAGCGAATCGAGCACCAAAACCACGCAGCGAGGAGCCGACACGACCTCGTCTGGCAAGAGCGCAGAAGGCACACCCCACGTCAACGCCGGAACGATCGAAGCATTGCCACCGTCGCCGTAGTTTGGCGTAACGAGAGCGGCCTCCGAGGTCATGACAATAATGATGGCGCAATATCGCCAACATCGGGGGGTCCGAGTCGGTCGAGCAACTCACGCAGGTCCGTAGGTATCGGGGATTGAAACTGCATCAGCTCCCCAGTACCTGGGTGCTCGAAGCCCAGTTCGCTCGCATGCAGTGCAGGACGGTCGAGGCCAAGGTGATCGCGTCCACCGCCATATCGCGAGTCACCGACGACGGGATGATGGATGGCTTCGAGGTGCACACGAATTTGGTGGGTGCGTCCGGTATCGAGCATGCAGGCGAAGAGCGCAAGGCTGGGCTCATCCCATCGGGCGAGTACGCGGTAGCTGGTCCGAGCGCTCTTACCGTCTTGACGGACAACGATTCGAGTCGGGTCTCGAACCGCTCGCCCTAACGGGGCTTCGATCACGCCACGGTCGGTCTCGGGTTGTCCCCACGCGAAACTGACGTAGCGACGTTCGACCTGCCGCTCACGAAGCTGATCAGTGAGCGACTCATAGGCGCGCTGGGAACGGGCGATCACGAAGACACCCGACGTCCCCTTATCGAGCCGGTGCACAATTCCGGGTCGTTCTTTCTCGCCGATGTCGGCAACCTCGGGGAAGCGAGCGAGCACTCCCTGCGCAATGGTGCCTTCTCGATTGCCCGCACCGGGGTGAACTACCAGACCGGGCTGTTTGTCCACCACGATGACGTCATCGTCCACATAGACGATGTTTAGGGGCACCGAGGGATCAGGCGCTGGAGCGAGATCTTCATCACCGACGGTGTCGGGGATCTCGATAACTTGTCCGGCGCTGAGTCGTTGGGACGTTTTGGCGACCGGTTTCCCGTCGACCAGAACCAAGTCGCCCTCGATCGCCCGAGCGGCCACGGAGCGGCTTACGCCGGTCAGCATCGCTACGACGCGATCAGCGCGCTCGCCGTCGAGTGCGTCCGGTAGCGCGCTATTCACGAGATCCGAGGATTGCGACCACAATACCGCCTACAACAATCGCGACATCGGCGATGTTGAAGACCGGCCACCAGTCGCCGATTTCCAGGAAATCGATGACGGCACCCGACAAGAAGCCGTCTCCCTCGCGGAAGGCCCGGTCGATGACATTGCCGATCGCTCCGCCTTGGATAAGTCCCAGGCCGCTCACTACCGGGCGTTGTACCACCTTGCCCACAACCCAGAACATGGCGATGCTGACGATGATCGCGAGAACGCCAAAGATCGGGCCAAAGCTCTCCCCCAGCGAGAAGGCCGACCCGCGGTTGAAGACCAGACGCAAAGATGACCCGAAGGGTCCTTCGATCTCTCGATCTGCAAGTGAACTCAGCGCCCAAGCCTTGCTGATCTGGTCGATGACGATCACCAAAAGAGAAATCGCAGTGAGCTGCCATCTCCGCGCAACTACCTCAGCCGGAGTCAGCTCTACCGGCGTCGAAAGTTCGATATGGTCAGCGGCGCCCGAGGCCACCGACTTTGAACTCCACGCGTTGGGACGCCCACGGAATGGCTTCAAGGCGTTCCTTGGGAATCGGCAGACCGGACTCAACACACACGCCGTACACACCAAGTTCGATGCGCTTGAGAGCAGCATCGATCTCATCGACGGCCTGTTGTGCCTGGGCACTGAGGGCTAGGTCTCGTTCGCGTTCCACAGCAAGGGTGTCGCCCTCGCCGGACTCTTCGTCGAATTGCACATCGCCCGGCTCTCGGTTGAGAACCAGCGAGTCGGCTTCTTCTTTGTACGACGCTGCTGAGCGGGTGTACTTCTCTCTTTCACGTAGCAGCTCCTCGCGCTGCTTCTTAATAAAAGGCTTGGTGAAGGCTTTGGTCGAGACCTTCTTGCTTTCCTTGAGTTTCGCTGCGGCCGCCGCCTGGGCCTCGTCTACTTTTTGAACTTCAGTCTTTGCCACTGCGGCTTTCTTTTTTGCCGGCGCTTTCTTGGCCGCGGCTTTCTTCTTCGCCGGAGCTTTCTTGGCCGTCGCTTTTTTCTTCGCTGGCGCCTTCTTTGCTGCGGCTTTCTTCTTCGCCGGAGCTTTCTTGGCCGTCGCTTTTTTCTTCGCTGGCGCCTTCTTTGCTGCGGCTTTCTTCTTCGCCGGAGTCTTCTTCTTTGCGGCTGCTTTCTTTGCCACGAGGATTAACCCTTTCTCCACCCTTCACAGTCACCAAAGGGAATGTAAGCGCAGACACCAAACTTGACGCCTTGAGGGCGACAGTATAGGAGCCAGCTAGGCGGCCCCCAACGGCACGAACCAGGGATTTTCGCTACCGCTCTATTGGTAGCTGGTCCAAAGAAGCAGCGAACTTTGCGACGAATCCTTCGCTTCCCGCAGCCACATCAGCTGGCGAAGACTCAGGTTCGACATCACCTTCAACGTCGGCGACTTCGGCCTCAGCACCGACATCGGTGCCGAACAAAGCATCGGGTTCTTCGTCTAACTCAATGAGGTCACCTTGGTCGAGATCCTCAACGGCTGGCATTGCTTGGGTGGCCTCAAGGTCGATGGCATCATCGGAACCGAGTCCAGAGAACGCTGCAGCGCCCACGGCTGCTCCAGCTGCCGCTCCGCCAACTACCCCAGCTATCGGAGGCGCTGTTGCCACATCTTCAACGACTACCTCGGGCATCGCGACATCAGGCATCTCGGCAACGTCGGGTTCCAACATCACGTCGGGAACCTCAGGCTCGGGCATCGTGACATCAGGCATCTCGACTTCGGGCACCTCAGCAACCTCGGGCATCGCGTCCATCTCGACGTCGGGCATCTCGACATCAGGCGCTTCCGTAACGTCGGGTTCCAACGTCACTTCGGGAACAGGGTCCACCTCGAGCTCGGGCGCCTCGGCAATGTCAGGCGCTGCGGAAGCCAAGTCCACATCGTCGACTACGGCGATCGGCTCGGTATCGACATCGGGCGCAACGTCAGCTGCGGCATGTAGTGGAGCGTCGGTCTCCGACACCAGACCGTCGACCGTAGGAGCGGTGGGTGCAGCTTGAGCAGCAACCGACTCTTGGATCTCAACGTCGGGAGCGGCCGCGACATCAGCGCCACTTACGTTGCTGTGGCCAGGAGAAGGTTCGGGGGCCATGAGTGCGTCATTGTCGGCGACTCGTTCGAGGTCTTGGATCGAGCCGGACATGCCAACTCGTAGCGCTTCGACGGCGGTACGAACTCGAACCCGTTGGGCCTCGAGGTGCGCTTCGAGATCTGAAATATCGCCGAGGAGCCGTGACCGGACATCTTCGAGCTGGGTGATCTCCTCGCGCACTGGCTCGCGCATCGTGGCTACCTCGTTTTGAGCTAGCGCCTCGATTTCGGCAACCCGTTCTTCGCTGGCCGCCTCAGCATTGGCCAGCAAGGCTTCGGCCCGAAGACGTGACTCCGCGTTCGCCTGCTCAGCCTCCTCGGCAGCGCCTTGGCGAAGGGCCTCGGCTTCTTCGTTGGCCGCAGCCAACTCTTGCTCGGCGGCAGCGCGCATTTCTGCAGCTTCTGCTTCGGCTTCGGCGCGAGTCGTTTCCGCGTGCTGTGTCGCACTACTGACCAACTCATCTGCGCTGGCCTTGGCGTCAGCTTCGGTCTCATCGGCGAGGCGTTGGGCTAAGACGAGCGTGCGGCGAAGTTCGCCTTCGGTTTCGCTGCTGGCAGCGTCTTGAGGTCCGTCGGCTTCAAGCGTCGCTAACTTTGCTTGGGCCGCCTCATAGCGCTCTTGAAGGTCCGCGACGTCGCTACGCAGGGTGGCCAAGAAGGTATCGACTCCCGCGTAGTCATACCCCCTAACTGCCGTTTCAAAGCGAACGTCTCTCAGCTGTCGAACGAGATCCATGGCCTGACCTTAGTTCCGTTGCGACGCCAACGGGGTTATCTCAGAAGTTGTCGCGATCCTCGTCGGCGACCTCAATGTCATCAGGGGTCAAGAGGTAGACGTCTTTTGCCACCTTCTCCATCTGACCTCCGAGCCCGTAACACAGCCCCGAACTGAAATCGATCAACCGGCGAGCAAGGTCACGCTCTGCGCTTTGCATGTTGACGATTACTGGCTTTGGTTCGCGGAACGTGTCGGCGACGCGTTGGGCGTCATTGAACGACTGCGGGACGATCACCTCGGGCTTGACGGTCTTTGGGGCCGCGACGGCCCGTACGGTACCGATCGCCGAAGATTCCGGACGAGACGACTTTGGTTCGTCGTCCATGGGGATTGCTCGCACAGTTCCATCCGATCGTGCTGATACATCGGGTCGGCCAGTTCCATCCGAGGTTTCGCGCCCTAAGCGCGATGTGCTCAAGGGAGCAGGATCGAGAGGTCGAACTGTGGCGTTCTGGACCTGCAACGGGTTGGCCTGAGGACGTGCAGGAGCTGGTTGGCCAGCGTTGACTGGACGTTCAGGACGTGGTTGTCCGGGCTCAGGGCGCGGGTTTGGGCGGTTGGGAGCCGATTCGGTTGGGCTGAGGTCCTCTGGGTACTCCTCGTTGAGACCGAGCCAGACGACCGCTTTTTTGTAAAAGCCTGACACCGTTCAGACCTCCTCGTTCTTTGTCAACACTATCATTTGTTTGCTCGTGGCCCGAATAGGGCCGAGCCGAGGCGCAACATCGTCGCACCATGGACAAGCGCATCTCGGTAGTCACCAGACATTCCCATTGAGCGCTCGCGAAGTCCAAATTCATCGGCGAGCTTGTTGAGGTCGGCGAAGCTTTGCACGGTCTGCGCGTCGTCGCCGAGCACACCGATGGTCATCAGCCCAGAGACTTCGACCCCGTGTTCTTCGGCCACCTCGAGCATCGCTTCGAGCTCACCGGGAGTGATTCCGGCCTTGGTCATGTCGCCCTCTGCGGCGATCTGGATCAAAATTTTGGGTTCCGCGCTTCGCTTCGCGATCTCCGCCACGACCTCGGGGCGTGAAACGCTGTGCCAAAGATGTACCACGTCGGCCACTTTGCGCACCTTGTTGCGTTGAATGCGGCCGATGAAGTGGGCTCGGGTGGCGCTCGGGAGCGGACATTTGGCTTGGAGTTCCTGGGCGTAGTTCTCACCGATGTCGCCAATACCTAATCGGGACGCGCATTCGATTGCGGTTCGATCAAAGCCCTTGGTTACGGCGACCACGGTTACGTCGCTGCGCCCGTGTGCGTCAATCGCTGCACGAACGCTGCCGAGTTGTGCGGCGACCTCGTCGTCGCTTCGCAACATCGCAGGCAGCGGGCTGGGTTCCTGGCCCGCCATTAGGTGCCATCCTCGGCTGGGGTGGCGATGCGCATTGCTAGCGCGTGCCGTTGTGGTTCTTTGCGGGCGCGATGGGAGAAGAACTTGTCCGCCTCACACGATGTACAGCCGCCCATTGTCTCGACCGGACCCAAGCCGTGAGCCTCACAGCTCAACTCGATACCCGCCATGAGGTCGAGGGCGGGCGTGCCCGACGACGTGGTGGCTCGGACCGATTCGCCGAGCGCATCCGCGACGGCATCGAGGTCCTCGGTACCAAACTCATAGCAATCCACACAGATCGTCGGGCCGACGACCACGCGTTCAATGACCGCGCCGCGATCGGTGAGCGCTGTCGCCATTTGGCCGATCACGCCAGCAGCGAGACCGCGCCATCCGGCGTGGACCACGCCGATGGGCCCCTCGCTGGTGATAAAGGCAATCGGCGAACAATCAGCACCCTGTACGCCAATCACTCGACCGACGACATCGGTGAAGATGCCATCAGCCTCGGGCGTCGAGGCCGGGTCGGCTTCGACAACCGTCGAACCGTGAACTTGACGAACGACCGACCACGGCCCTGCAAGGACGGAATCTCTTCGCGCCGCTAGGGCCTCGGGTTCCGCGTCGATATGAAAGTCGCCATCCACTCGTGTGGTGACCGCTACCTCGACGAGGTTGCCATCACTTCGTTGCCAGTGGCGACGCACAAATCTCAGCGCAAGAAAGTCGGTACGTCGAACTCGTCGTCGTCATCATCGTCTCCGGAGCCCAAGCCGGAGCCGGAGTCAGAACCGGAGTCAGAACCAGAATCGGAATCGGAGTCCGAAACGTCGGCGAAGACGTCGGCGATTTCCAACTCGTCGTCGTCGCTCGAATCAGAGATCGAGAAGGATGACACCGGAGCTGCCTCTTCTGTGACGACGTCGTCATCGTCGGCGAAGGCGCTGCTCGATGAGCTTTCACTAGATTCGGTCGACGAAGTGAGCGGCGCTGCCGATCCTCCGATTGGGGCGCGCTCAGCCATAGTTGAGGTCACCGCGGATGTACCGCCAGTGGTGCCAGCGCCTTCCCAACGCTCGAAACCGGCGGCGATGACGGTCACCCGTACGTCGTCGCCCATTTCGTCATCGATGACCGCACCGAAGATGATGTTCGCATCTGGGTGGGCGACACCGTGGATGACTTCAGCGGCTTCGTTGACCTCGAACAATCCGAGGTCCGAGCCACCCGAGATGTTCAGCAAGATTCCGCGGGCACCCTCGATGGATGCCTCGAGTAGTGGCGAGCTGATCGCCGCGCGGGCCGCGGCCAGCGCGCGCCCTTCGCCGGAGGCGTAACCGATACCCATGAGGGCCGATCCAGCATCGGACATGATCATCTTGACGTCCGCGAAGTCGGTG
>CAZTDG010000138.1:0-7873 GCA_964612655.1 uncultured Acidimicrobiales bacterium
CGTCAGCTACCTGCTCACCGGCGTGGTGCTGTTCGCCATCGGAGGCACGGTTTCGGCCCGTTTGTTCGGCCACGTCGACCGCCGTCTCGACGCTTGGCTCGACCCATGGGCAGATCCCAACAACCTCGGCTTCCAACCGCTGCAGGCCACATTCGCGCTCGCCAACGGTGGGCTCACGGGAACCGGACCCGGTAGGGGCGAGCCGTTCCGGATCCCCGAAGTCGAAACGGACTTCATCTTCGCCGCCATCGGTGAGGAGCTCGGCTTGCTCGGATCGACCGGCATCCTGATCGCGTTCGTGGCCATCGTTGCGGCTGGGCTTCGGATCGCGATCGACACCCCCGACGACTTCGGCTCGTTGCTCGCCACCGCTCTGGCGACGCTCATCGGCGTCCAGGCGTTCATCATCATCGGTGGCGTCATTCGCCTCGTTCCGCTGACGGGCATCACGCTTCCTTTCGTTAGTTACGGCGGGTCGTCGCTCGTCTCGAACTACATATTGATCGCGCTGCTGTTGCGTATCTCCCATGACGGCGCCACCCGACGAAGTCGCCAACCCAAAGACGACGCCCAGCCGACGGTGGTGGCGTAATGAGTCGCCAAATAATCCGCCTCGGCATCGGCTTGATGATCGCCTACTTGGTGCTGTTCGCCCAGCTCAACCGACTGCAGTTCTTCACCGCTGAAGCCCTCGAAACTCATCCGGCGAACAGTCGGCCCCTCGTGGAGGATTTCGGAGCGCCCCGGGGCGAGATCCGTGCAGCTGATGGAACGGTGCTGGCTCGCTCGGTCGATCTCGAAGAGGGAGTAGTCGAGCGTCAACGCGAGTACCCGCTCGGCGAGCTGTTCGCCGAGGTGACCGGGTTCGTGAGCTTCGACGCTGGGGACGATGGCCTCGAAGCTGCGTTCGACGATGAGCTGCGCGGCGAACGCAACGCGCTTTCCGACGGCTTCCGAGAGTTGCTCGGCGGGGCTTCGACTACCGCGGATGTGAACACCACGCTTTCGGTCGAACTCCAGGAGGCGGCCCGCGATGCGCTCGGCGAACGCAACGGGTCGGTCGTTGCACTCGATCCGCGTACCGGCGAGATCCTGTCGTTGTTTTCGTACCCCAGCTACGACCCGAACGCCTTGGCCGATGTCGACAATTCGGTCGCTCGTGACGCCCGGCAGAGCCTGCTCGCCGATCCCGACAACCCGCTGCTCCCGCGCACCTATCGAGAGGTGTACTTCCCGGGCTCGACGTTCAAGATGGTGACCGCCGCTGCGGCCCTCGAGGAAGAGATCGTGACCTTGGACGTCCCGGTGTTCCCCTCCGCTGATGGCTACACCCCGCCGCTCACCAATCGGGCGTTTGGCAACTTCGGAGGATCTACTTGTGGCGGTCCGCTCCGCGACCTGATCCGGGTCTCGTGCAATTCGGGTTTCGCTCAGCTCGCAGTTGAGTTGCTCGGCGCCCCGTCCCTAGTGGATACAGCGGAGGACTTCGGATTCAACGACACGCCACCGATCGAGCTGCCCGGCGCCGTCGAGTCGGTAATGCCGACCGACTTCGGCGCTGCCCTCGGCACCGACGTCGAACTCGCCCCCGCCCTTGCTGAACAATTCGATGAGCTGCCCGAACCCGTGGCGCTCACCGACAACATCCCGGTACTCGCTCAGTCGTCGAGCGGTCAGTTCGACGTGCGGGCGACACCACTGCAGATGGCGCTCGTAGCGGCGACTATCGCGAACGACGGCGACGTGCCGAGCCCCCATGTCGTGTCGAGCGTGGTCGACAGCGAAGGTGTCGTGCTCAGCGAGGGAGACACCGACCCATGGCGCACGGCAATCGAACCCGAAACCGCGGCAGCGTTGCGCGAGGCGATGCTCGGCGTCGTCACAGACGGGACGGGACGATCGGTAGCCGTCGATGGTTTGGTCGTTGGCGCTAAGACCGGAACCGCCCAGATCGCCGAGTCTCAGGAAGCGACCCATGCGTGGGTAATCGCCTTCGCCGGTGAGCAGATTGAGAGCCCCGAAATCGCTGTTGCGGTAATCGTTGAGGCCGATCTCGCGCTCGGTGAACAGACCGGAGGGCGGGTCGCTGGACCCGTCGCACAGGCGGTGATTTCCTCATGGGCGAACTAGATCTCGCAGAAAGTGGTCGCTCGATCTGCGATATCTGGGAACCACGGCTAACATTTATCGGCTATGTCTGACGACGCATACGAGGTACTTTCCGGCCGCTACGAGCTGCACCGACGGCTCGCTTCCGGCGGCACGGCTGACGTTTTCCTCGCACGGGATCAACTACTCAACCGACCGGTTGCCGTGAAGATCCTTAGTGCGACACTGTCCGAAGACGAGGAGTTCGTGCGACGCCTGCGCCGTGAGGCCCAAGTCGTCGCCAGCCTCAACCACCAGAACATCGTCGGGGTATTCGACCAGGGCGAACATGAGCGGGCACCGTTCATCGTCATGGAGTACGTCGAGGGACGATCCCTCGCCGACATCTTGCGTAGCGAAGGGCCAATAGCCGCTGACAAAGCAGCTGGCATCGCCGTCGACGTCGCAGCCGCTCTTGATGCCGCGCATCGCCAAGGCATGGTCCACATGGACGTCAAGCCCGGCAACGTCCTCATCACCGAAGAGGGCCAGGTGAAACTGGCTGACTTCGGCATCGCCAAGGCGCTGATCGGTAACGGCGAAACAGATCTCACTTCCGACAATGGAACGGTCATGGGTACCGCCACGTACTTGTCTCCCGAACAAGCGCAGGGACGCAAGGTTGGGCCTCGCAGCGACGTCTACTCACTCGCCGTAGTGCTGTACGAAATGCTCACTGGTTCGGCACCGTTCGTTGGTGATTCGCCAGCCGAGATCGCCCGCAAGCACGTTGAGGCTGCACCGCGCCCTCCACGCGAGAGCGGTCGCGATATTGCGGAGTCGCTGCAAGCGATCACGCTCAAGGCAATGGCCAAGGACCCTGCCAAGCGCTATCCGACGGTCCGCGATTTCGCTGCCGACCTTAAGCGATATCTCGGTGGTGCCCACAGCCTCGGTAAGAAGCAGGCAGCTGCTGCCGCGGTGGCGACTCCACCGGTCGTACGCCCGGTTACGGGTCGCTCCACGCCTCCAGAGCCCGACGCCACCCAAGTCATTCCTACCCAGGCCGCTGCCGCGGCTCCGGCTCCTGAGCCGCTGCTCGCTCCGGCCCAGCCAGCCCCACGTCAGGCCGCTCCTGGTTATGCCCAGGAACCTGTACCCATCACCGCCACAGCAGTACAGGATCGGCCAGCAGCCGAGCAGCAACAGCAGCCGCCACGTCGTTCCGACGACACGTGGAAGCGCAACGCCTTATTCTTTGTGGCACTCCTCGGCCTGCTCGTGTTGTTGGGCTTCCTGTTCCAGGCACTCATCGCCACCCTTCGTACGGATGACAGCGAGCTTCAGCCGGTCGATGACCCACTCGTAGACGTAGCCACCGTCACGGTCCAGGACTACTTCGACCTTGAGCGGGACCAGGCGATTGCGATTATCGCGGCGATGGATCTTGAACCGGTAGTTACCGCCGAGCCAAACACCGACGTAGCCGAAGGTCGGGTCTTCTCCCAGAATCCGGTGGCCGGTGCCATCGTCGAAGCCGGTTCCCAGATCCAGATCACGGTGAGCCAAGCCGATGGCATGATCGAGGTGCCCCCACTGGTGTCTCTAAACAGCGTCGAAGCTGAGCGGACCTTGCGACGGCTCGGGTTCACGCCAGATATTCAAGAAGTGGACAACGACATCTTTGGGCCTGGTGAGGTCATCAGTCAGGATCCACTCCCAGGAGTACCGGCCGAACGCGGTTCGGTTGTGTTCATCGAAGTCTCGCTCGGACCGTCGGAACGAACGATCCCGAGTCTCGCCGGCGTTGACTTCAACGATGCGCTCTCGGATCTGTTCGAGCTCGACTTCCGAACGACGGTGATCGACGAAGCCGACCCTGAATTGGAACAGGGTCTTGTCATTCGCACCGAACCCGCAGCAGGCTCGCTGTTGCGCGGCGGTGAGAACGTGACGATCTTCGTGTCGAGCGGCGTGGAGCAGATTCTGGTTCCACGGGTCGAAGGTCTACTCGCCGACTCGGCCCGTCAATCGCTTATCGCGCTCGGGTTTGAGGTCGTCGAGGATCGCCAAGAGGTCGACGATCCGGCCCGGGTTAATACCGTTATCGCGCAGTCGCCGCCGCCCGACATTCAGTTGGGCTCGGGAGAAACGGTCACCATCGTGATCGGTATCGAGGCCGAAGGTGATGACGACACAACCACCACGGTGGATCCTGGTGACGGAACCGCTCCGACCACGCAGGCGCCCACTCCCGACACGACGACTACGGCGCCGACGACGACCGCAGCGCCCGACACGACGACGACGGCGCCGACCACCGCGGCCCCAGCTGAGGACGGCGCTGCTCAGTAGCGCAAGCCCGACTCGCTGCCAGGGCTAACTGCCCCGACTAGCTACGAGGCGCGGTTCAAGAAGTTCTGGATGAGATCGTGGCCCGAAGCGGTCAGGATCGACTCGGGGTGGAACTGCACCCCTTCGATGTCGTGCTCCTTGTGGCGAAGCCCCATGATGAGCCCGTCGCTCGATTCTGCGGTGATCTCCAGCTCGTCGGGAACGCTGTCGCGATCGACGATGAGTGAGTGGTACCGAGTCGCCTCAAGCGGATCGGGCAGTCCCGTGAACACGCCCGAATTGGTGTGGGCGATCATCGATGTCTTGCCGTGCATTACCTCGGGGGCACGAATGACCGAGCCACCAAAGACCTCACCGATGCACTGATGCCCGAGGCAGACGCCGAACAGCGGACGCTTACCCGCAGAGTCCTTAATCAGTGCATTTGAGATCCCCGCGTCGGCGGGAGTGCCGGGCCCAGGGCTGATGAGAATGCCATCTGGTTTGAGCGCGTCGACGCCCTCGAGATCGATCTCGTCATTGCGTCGAACGACCGGCGTTGCGCCGAGCTGACCGATGTATTGGACGAGGTTGTATACGAAGGAGTCGTAGTTGTCGATGACAAGGATCGTCGGCATGGCGATCAACGCTAGCCACTCCGCGACGGAAACTTCCGGGCGCGAGGGATACACTTGCAATATGTCTAGTCCGAAGAAGCGCCGAGTCCAGGGTGGGCGGGTAACCCCGAAGGGGACTCAGCCGCACAACAGCCGTCCTGTCGAGACGGTGCAACATGTCAGCGATGAGCCGAGCCCACCGTGGGTGTCATACCTGATGTTCAGCTTTTTCGCCGTCGGCATGTTGGTCATCTTCTTCAACTACACCCGGGTGTTCTTCGATACGCACAACGGGTTCACGCTGCTTGGCTTGGGCTTCATCTTGGGTGGCATCATCACCGCCACGCGTTTGCGCTAATCCGTCCAGATTTTCGAAAAGAAATCTGGCGGCCCAACGCTCGGTATCCACAGCCTTTGTGGGTAAGTAGCGGTTCAAGGGGCCTTCATTGTGGTTGTGCACAGTTTTGATGCAGTTTTCCACAGCTATTGAAATTTGAGTGGATGGCGGGTTTCTGGTGGCCTCGTAGCTGGAGTCCCCTGATTTATCACGGGCGACTATGCAATCAGGTATGCAGATGTTGTTCGTGTTGTTTATGGTGTTCGTGAGTGTTCCACAATACGGAACCGTATAGGGCTGCTCTTACAGAGGTGCGTGGCGGTGTGGAAAGACAGGGGAAAACTTCGCACGAGTTGGCAGCGGCATAACAACGTAGCTACGCGGTACCGTCTTTTGGCTGCTTGCAGCGACTGGTCCAATGGAGACCGGGCTCGTCACTCATAGGTCGGCGCGACGATTTCCATTTCCTGCATGCAATGGCGTGGAGGGTCCGGATCTTCGTCTGTAGCGACGGTCATGCGCACTTCGGAGCCGCATAGCGAGCACCGGAAATTGATCTTGACCTTGCGAAGCTCACCCGACGGCGGGGGTTCTGGAATGGGTGCGGCCATTCCACGAAGCATGGCCAAGCCAGCTCGAATGATTAGGTACGCGAACAAGATGGCGACAATGATCCGAAAGATCGATACGCCGAAAATCATGTTCTGATTCTAGAGCCTTTCCCGTAACAGGGCCATGGCTCGGCTGGTTACAGACCCGCGTACCAGTCGTAGCCGCGCTCTTCCCAATAGTCGAGCGTCCGCTCTTCGGAGAACTGCACTCGACCGATTCGCTTGATCTGCTTGATGCCGTACTTCAAAGGCGTCGTAAGGCGAATCGGAGCGCCGTGGTCGCTGGTGAGCGGCTCACGGTTCATGTCCCAGGTGATGAGCGTTTGCGGGTGCAGCATGGAATCCATGTCGAGACTGACGTGGTACACGTTGTCCGGCGTTTCAAGGCCAACGACGGGCAACTGCATCATCTCGGGGAACAGGGCTGCGAAGTTGGAGAAGCGTGTGCCTCCCCAGGTGACCTTCTGGCTCCAACCCTCGACGCACTTATGCACGATGGTCATTTCCTCGTAGGGGAGCTCTTGGATCTCATCGATGGTCATCGAGGCCAGGACTTGGTTTCCGGGGCCAGCGACTTCAACCCGATAGTTCTCCAGGTCGAGCGGCAACGGTTCGCCTTCGTCGTCACGAACGCCCCAGCGACCGTTGAAGATCAGATCTTCGGCTTCGCTGTGGTCGAAGGTGGCGGCGAGTGCTTGCTCTCGGTAGAGGGATTGCCAGAGATCGCCGTTGAAGTCCATGACGGACCGCATGATCGAAGGGATGCGACGGTCGGGAGTGACGTTAAGTCCGGTAATTCCGGCGACGCCGACGGTCGCGGCACCTAGCCCGGTGAGAAAGGAGCGACGGCCCTTTTTCTCGAATTCCTCGACGCTGATTACTTTGCGTTCTTTCACTTGCCAGCCTCTACTTCTTCTTGAACTTCGTCGATGTCTTTCACTTGGTAACCGGTGACCATGGCCCAGAACGTGCCGAATCCGGCGCGGGCGACCTGGGCGATGTGCACCAGGAAGAAGGCCAAGAACGAGAGCGTGACCCAGAAGTGCACGCTTCGGGTGTTTTCATAGCCACCAAAGATTTCGAGGATGAACGCCAACTGGGTCGGCTTGAAGAGCCCGAAGCCGGTGAAGACGACAATGAATCCTTGGAACAGCACCGTCGTATACGCCAGCTGTTGCATCACGTTGTACTGACTAGAGGTCTTAGGTGCCGTTTTCTTGAGGCCCATCTCGTGAAGCAAGGTTGCCGGGATGTTCTTGAGCGACGAAAGTCGTGGAACGATCGTCTTCCATTCACCGGTGACTGCGAGGTACAGGGTGTAGAGGATCCCGTTGATGACGAAGAACCAGCCGAAGCTCAGGTGGAAAGCGAGGCCACGTGCCAACGCACGGTCGAGGTCCAGCAGCTGCCAGACGGACTCGGGCAAGAAGCGGTCTTCATCGAAGCGAGGTTGACGGAAGTCAGACGCCCAAGCGATGCGAAGTCCGCTCCAGATCATGATCGAGAGGAACGGGAAGTTCAGCCAATGCATCCAACGAATGGCGCGCGGATGCTTCTCGACAGCGACTTGAGTGGGTTCATCAGAAGTCGTTTCAGGGCCATCGGTTGGCCCTTCATTTCGAACGAGAGTGTCAGTCATCGTGTCCGTTCTCCTTGGCTAGCAACATTCAGTCAACAGGCGTGCGTTATTGAGACCCCATTTAGTACGCACCTGTTCATATCTCGTCGGTCACACCTCCATGAAGTAAAAGGAAAGAAGCGGCCGTTCATCAATTTTTTACCGAGTGAACGGAGCGCGTTTCCGGGCATTTTTCGCGCTACAGTGGACGATTCCGGGGCCTTAGCTCAGTTGGTAGAGCGCTTGCTTTGCAAGCAAGATGTCGGGA
>CAZTDG010000139.1:0-7846 GCA_964612655.1 uncultured Acidimicrobiales bacterium
TTCAGGAACGGGTGGTTCGGGTTCGGGGGCCGGTGGTTCGGGTTCGGGTTCGGGGGCTGGCGGTTCAGGCTCAGGCTCAGGTTCGGGAGCTGGTGGTTCTGGTTCAGGAGCCGGCGGTTCGGGCAGCGTGCCTTGGAGAATCGCCGCTCTCCCGGTCTCGATGTTGTTGACCCGGTTGTTGTCCTGTCCTAGCAGCAGTCCGCGATCGGTCAATGTGAGTTCGAGGACGCCAACGAGCGCGTTGGATTGAGGAGTGAACTCGGGGATGCCATATCCGGTGTCGGGGTCGAGGGCACCGAGCTGTCCGACGGGGTAGACGAAGCCGGGGATGAAGAGGTCATCTCGGAACGCCTCCGCGGCAGGCGAATTGACGGTGGGGTCGGCGAAGTAGTGCTCGTCGAACTGCACGACCGCGCCGTTAGCGTTGGTGGCGCCCGGGTACGGACTCGGGGCATCGGGATGAACCATGAAGCGTTGGTGTCCGCCGATGTAGATGGCGTCGTCGCCAATCGCTACCGAGAAGAGCGAATCGAACGCTCGTGCCACCCACGTCGGACGGATGGCGGTATCGGTAATTTCGAATCGAGTCGCGGAATCGCATTGGAAGCCAGCGTCAGCGCCTTGACCGACCACGACGAAATATGAGCTGTCGGGGCTGGTCTCGATGTCTTGGATCTGGGGCCCCATGCCGCCACATTGCTCGGCGTGGTAGAACTCCTGGATCGGGTCATTGGGATCGGGGTAGAGGGCCGCAAAGCCGCTCACGCTGTGCGTGGCAGGGTCCTCTCCCAGGTCGATGATCGCGACACCTCCAGCGTTGGTCGTCGAACCCCTGACAACGTCGCGGATCTGTGCGCCTCGATGGGCAACGACTAGCGCCGTGCCGTCGGGCGTAATGTCGAGGTCGACGACCCCAAATTCTCGTTCTTCATCGAAGACGGGACCGATGTCGTTTTCAGTTCGGTAGTCAAAGCCCGGGTCAAAGGCGGCGGTGTCTGCGTCGAGGCGGGCCAATCCGCGGACGGGATGGTCGATGGCTTGACCTGTTGACCGCTCCCTGATCGACAAGAAGCTGCCGCCGACGTACAGCCAACCGTCGCTGTAGACGATGCTCCTCGGCTTGGCCGACGGCGCTGCCAGGTTGAAGGTGCGGTCGAGGGCTCCGGTCGTCAGGTCGATCTTTGCCAGGCGGCTGCGGAACTGGACGGTCCCATCGGTTCCATCCTCGATACGAAGGAAGTCACCGGCCACAAAGACACTTCGCCCATCAGGCGCCGGTTCGATATCGGTGACTTCTAAGGTGCGGTCGTTGTTTGAAAGGACCGGGCGAAAGTCGTCCTTGAATTCGCCGGTCACTGCGTCGTAGGCGAAGAGGCCCGGTTGTTCGACAACGAGCCCGCCCCGTTCGGTCTGTACCCGAGTGAAGCTGCCACCCACGATGATGGTTTGACCCACCTGGTCGAGGGCGAGCACTTCACCGTCGAGAACGATGGGTGTGTCGCGAACGACGTCTTCGCCAACGACTGCTTGCAGAGCTGCGGGGAATCCGACGCCAAGCACAACGACGATGCCGATGAACAACATCTGTCGCATGGGCGATAGGAGTTGACGGCTCATCGAGTTCTCTTCGGTCGGCGACGTAGTAGAAAACGCCTGCACCGAGCTCCGCTTCGCCCGCAGCATGCATCCGACCTCGACAGTAGTCGCGATTGCTGACCGAGAACGAGGACTTTTTTTCTAGGGCTAGCTCATGTCTTCGTAGGGTCCGTTTGCCGTGAAATGCTCGTCCGCTCGGTGCCGGCGAGCGCTAGATTGGCAGACGATGGGCGCGGTTCAAGCATTCCTAATCTTCTCGTTGGTATCGCTCCCGCTCGGGTTGCTCGTCTACGCGCTGTTCGACTCGGGCAAGTACGAAGAGGCCACGTGGGAAGCCGCCGGGCAAAACAAAATGTTCTGGACGGTCGCGATCCTATTGATTGGATGTCTCGGGCCGATCTTGTATCTGCTCGTTACCCGCCCCAAGCTCCGTCGGATCGAACCCGACGCTGCCGCCACCGACCTCGACCCAGGGGTCGACCGGTTCTCGTAGCGTCGCTACAGCGAGTCTCGCCATTCGACGAAACGCTTGACCATCGCGAGGTCATAGTCGGGGCCGCCCTTGCCGATCGTGACCTCGTTAACCTCCGCGGCTGCGAGATTCGCGAAGAGTTCGTCCCAGTCCTCGACCTTGTCGGTATCAACGCCGACCGAGCGGGCGATCTCGGCGCTGTCGCGCTCATTGCGCTCGCACCACTCCTTGAGGACCGAGTTCTTGTGCTCCCAGACATCGTTCCACCACGAGTGCCAACCGTCAGCGAACTGCGAAACATAATTGAGGGTCTTCTTCTCACCGCTGCCTCCGATCAGGATCGGGATTCGACGATTGGGCGCAGGGTTACCGATGGCCATGCGGTCGATCAACTTCGGCAGGTCGTCTCGTAGTGCGAGCAGGCGGGATCCCGCGGTGCCGAACTCATAGCCGAACTCGTCGTAGTCACGCTCGAACCATCCCGAGCCGATTCCCATGACCAAACGGCCCTCGGAGATGTGATCGACGGTGCGGGCCATGTCGGCCAACAGCTGCGGATTTCGATAGCTGTTGCAGGTAACGAGACAGCCGATTTCCACGCGGTTCGTCACCTCGGCCCAACTCGCCAACATCGTCCAAGCTTCGAAGTGGGCGCCATCGGGGTCGCCGTACAGGGGATAGAAGTGGTCCCAGTTGTAGATGATGTCGACACCGAGCTCCTCGGCTTCGATCGCCGCCTCTCTGATCTGGGCGTAGCTGGCCTGTTGGGGGTGGAGATGGGCGGCAATCTTCACGGCGGGGTCCTTCGTCGACTCGTTCGATACGTGGCGCAATCGTAGTATGAGACCATGTCCGGAGACCTTGGGATCGGCACCGATCAAACGGTGAGCACTCTCGAAGGCGATGGACGCGCACTAGCTGCGGTGGCAACGCAGTTCTTCATCAATGGTGCGGTCGTTGCTTCCTACGTGCCGAGGCTGCCAGCCATCCGGGACCGGCTCGACCTCGACTTGGCGTCCATCGGCACGATCCTTGGATTGGCCACGCTCGGCGGCGTTGTCGGAAGCGTCGTCGTGGGTCCGGTTATCCGTCGGTTTGGCACACGCCGGGCGATGGCGATCGGTTCGGTATTGCTGGTGGCGGCTTTGCCGATCGTCGGCTTCGTTACGTCATCGGTGCAGTTGGCGGCGATCATTGCGTTCATCCACGCCGCTGACGTGCAGACCGATGTCGCAATGAACCTGCAAGGTTCGGCGCTCAGCGCTCGTCGACCGAAGCCCGTCATGAATCGGCTGCACGGCATGTGGAGCCTCGGTACCGTCGTCGGTGGGGTGGTGGCGAGCATCATGGCGGGTGCTGGCATCAGTATTCAGACCCATCTCGTTGGTGCGTCGCTCGTGCTCGCCGTTGCTGCGGTTTGGGTCATCCCGGGTCTACGAACCGATCACGACACCCCGCCACAGGATGTCGCCGTTGGCAGTTCGAGCAAACGGGGTCTCGTCGTCGTGTTCGCGATTCTCGGCGGCGCAGCGATCATTCCGGAGATGGTGAACAGCGATTGGTCAGCGTTTCGTCTCGTGGACGATCTCGATGCGTCTCTGGCCGTTGCGGGCTTGGCATTCGTGTCGTTCACCGCAGGCATGGTTGTGGGCCGCTTCGGAGGCGACTCGGTGGTGGCGGCTATTGGCAGCTCGCGCCTATTGGGTGTTTCTACCGCCGTGACCACCGTCGGGGTCGCTATTGCGATGTTGATCCCGAATATCGCGACGACCTTTGTGGGCCTGTTCATCACCGGCCTCGGCGTGTCGGTGATGTATCCGCAGCTCTACGACAACGCAGCCCGGAGCCCATCGGCCGAGTCGGCGTTAGGAGGACTCACCGCGGGCGGACGGCTGGCGTTGGTCGGCGCGCCAGCACTCGTTGGCGTATTGGCCCAGTCGGGCAGCCTTTCTGTGGGTGTAGCGATCGCTCTAGTGACCATTCCAGCGACGCTGATTCTGGCAGCGTTCTCGGTCCGCCAGGCAGCCGCGTAGCTCACCGCTGCACATAGCCACAGGAGGACGGATGGCTTCCCAGCGCCAGTCGTCCGTGGAACACGAACTACGGTTGTATCTGTGAGCGGCACCACGCAGACGAGCTTGTCGGAGGTTGGAAACCTCAGCGATGCACTCGCAGCGCACCGTGAGCAGCTTCGTGAACCAACCGCTGTCATGAGCCCGGAGCGAATGGGCGCGGCCAGGCCGAACCGGTATTCGTTCAGTCGATCACTTCTGCGACGAGCGTTCAATCGCGATTGGAGTACCGAGACGGTTCGATTCGACATCGACGCCGATGGCCAAGGCGATGTTGCCTACCGGGTCGACGCAGAGGGCCACAGCTTCACCTTCGTGGCGTTCCTGCAAACCTTGCCCGAAGACGCCCACACCGACCGGGTGATCGCGGATCGGTGGGAGATCGCCGCCACGCTGGTCGAAGGCGAAGTAGACGACGAGCGCCACGCGTGGTTACGACAACACGTCTGCGCGCAAGAAGACGGCCGGTTCGACACCTCGACTCTCTCACTGACCCGAGGCAATCGAAGCGTTCGCTTCTTCGACTACCTCGTCGATGAACTCGCCGCAGGACGCCAACCCGACCCCGGTCAGGTCGGCGACGCCGGCTACATCATGCGCAGCACGGCGTTCTACGGCAACGGCAAGTACGGCATGCGCTCCTTCGAAGCCTTCCCCGACGATCACCCGCTCGCAGCCCCGTATCGAGCACAGTTCCTCACGGCCTGGTGCTATCGAGAGCTCAGCATGGACGTGGTCGAGCACTGCGCGAGGCTTCGTGGTGGGGATAGCGCAGCGACGTTCGATTCGCAGTGGGGTCGATTCTTCGGCTTGGGGAACGCAACGGGCCTCGGGTTGGTGCCCTATGCCTTCAAACATCCTCGGGTCATCAACGCGTGGGTCGGGGTTCGCGAGCTAGCGCTAGCCCGAGTCCGCAACCTGGAGGCCACCGACGAACGCTGGGGCGCGCTGGGTACCTGGCTGGAACGGGCCGAGGCTCACTATCTGAGCGGTACCTCCGAATCGGCGGACCCCTTCCTGAGCCCAGCCGAATTGGTGCCGCTGGTTCGCAAGGTCCGTGCCCATGTCGAAGAACTCGCGACCGGTGATCGCCACACCCGCTTCGACGATCTGATGACCTGGGCGATGACCCACGAGATCGAACTGGCCGAACTGGTCGTGGCCGCGCTGGTGGATCTCGACGACCTCGGTGACGAGGTTGTGGATTCGCTCCTTCGGGTGGACGAAGCGGTAGCCATCGACTTCGTACTTTCGATTGCCGACGCCAAGAGCTTGCTCGAACAGCGCTTTGATTGGGCGGTTCGCTCCGATGCGCCGACATCGACCCAATGGTGGGTCTATAGCGATAACACGGAGGAACCTCGACGCCTCCCGCGGGCCCAATGGCCCGATGGCTCCCAAGACATGGCAATCGATATTGCGGGGATGATGCATGGATTGGCAGCGGAACTCTCACAGTGGCCCGGGGAAGCAACGCTGGGCGAGTTCGTGGCGGACTCCCCGGAGTTCCTCGGAGCCGTGGAGCGCTTGTTCGCCTCCGACCAACCCTACGGAGAGCCTCGGGACCATCCTTGCGCTGACGGGTACTTGCCGCTCCAAGTGCAGCGATTGCAGTTGGCCCAATACGGCATGGACAATTTCAAACCGAAGTCGACCGATTGGCTTCGGGTCACCCTCTTTCAAGGCGCCCCACGATTCCAGGATCTGGCCGATGGAACGTTCGATGATGGGTGGATGATGCCACCGCTCCCAGAGAGTGCATTGCCAGAGGGGGAATTGCTGTGAGAATCGACGGCCTACAAATCAACAACTGGAACCGTTCGGTGATCGAGGAGGTTTGTTCGGGCGGGATCGACATCGTGCACGCGACCGTTGGTGTCTGGGAGGACACCGCCGGAGCGATGCAACGAATCGGCGCGATGCGCCACCTGGTCCGCAACAACGCCGACATCGTCCGCATCGTCACTTCCGTGGCCGAGATGGAGCAGGCCAAGAGCGACGGTGTGCTCGGCCTGCTGTTTGGGTTTCAGAACTCATCGATGATCGGCGACGATCCTGAACTGGTCGGCATCTTCAGCGACGTCGGCGTCAAGTGTGTTCAACTCACCTACAACATCGCGAACCATCTGGGGTCGAGCTGCTACGAACCCAACGACGGCGGGCTGACCCTCGCCGGCACCCGCATCGTCGAGGCATGCAACGACTTCGGGGTACTCATCGACATCAGCCATGTCGGTAACCGGACAGGTCTCGACGCGGTCAATGCATCGGCCCAGCCAATCGCCATCACCCACGGAAACCCGCACTCGTTTCACGCGGCCCCTCGCAACAAGCCAGACGAGGTCCTTCGAGGCGTCGCTTCACGTGGTGGGATGATCGGCGTGACGCTCTATCCGTTGTTCATCGGCGGGAGCAAGGTGCCACGCGAGGCGTACTGTCAGATGATTGCCGATCTCGCAGAAATGATCGGTGTCGATCATGTCGGGGTGGGTACCGACGCTGTTCTTGGCTGGGACGCTGACGCGTTGGGCTGGATGCGAAGCGGACGATGGAACCGCCCCAAGGATCCGAGCGAGATTCCGAGCTTTCCGCCGTGGCCAGAGTGGTTTAGCGGCCCCGCCGACTTCGCGAATCTCGCTACTGGCCTCGACGATGTCGGGTTCTCGCCAGAGGAGCGGGACAAGATTCTGGGCGGAAATTGGTTTCGGCTGTTCGGCGAGGTCATCGGGTGACATCTGGTCCCTCGGCGGCCGACGGTGGAGGCCTGGTAACGGTTGCTGTCCGTGAGCTCCATGACTATTGCTACCGGGCGTTTCGAACCGGGGGAGTAGAGCCCGGAGAGGCAGAGGCTCTTGCAGCGGCGACGGTTTTCGCAACCACCCATCTCGGTCGGGCGCTCGAGCGGCCCCTGGGCATCCTGGAGGCGGACGGCGTTGCGACCCTCGGCTTGCCATACATCCTGCGAGCAGAGGTTTCTGCCGAAGAGGTCTCAGTGCCTGCCGGTAGCGTCGTGGGCGATTTCGCGTACTTCGCCGCCGACGCCCTCACTCGAGGCACCGTCATTGGCTCGATCGCTCCCGATGGTGTGCGGACCTCGGCATTGGAGTGGTTCGACGGTTGTGATCCTGAGCTTGCGGTCCAACACCTGACAACGATTACCCCAGAAGGCGGACAACTTGCTCGCGTCCTCGAAGCTCTAGCTGACACGTCGAAAATGTTCCGCCGATCGGGTATCGAGGTATCCCAGGACGATTGGCGTCGTCTGGAAGGCCTCGCTCAACGATATTTGGTCTCTGAGAGTGCTATCGACAAAGCGATCCGTGACATCGCGACTTAGGGAAAGTGGCGAGCGTCACCAAATCGATGACATACGAGGGTTAATGTCGTCTCCGTGATGGCGGCGCACACATATACCCCTCCGGGAGGAATACATGAATATCAAAGAGTTAGTTGCTGAATTCCTCGGCACACTCGGACTTGTTTTGGGCGGGACGGGTGCAGCCGTACTCGCCGCCGACTTCGGAACCGGACCCAACGGCACAAGCCTTGGCCTCGGCTTCGTGGGCGTGAGTTTGGCCTTCGGTCTGACCGTGGTCACCGGTGCCTACGCATTCGGCCCGATCAGTGGTGGCCACTTCAACCCAGCGGTAACCGCTGGCCTTGTTGCCGGTGGCCGCTTTCCAGCCGCGAAGGCCGGCCCGTACAT
>CAZTDG010000140.1:0-7777 GCA_964612655.1 uncultured Acidimicrobiales bacterium
CCACAACCCGAACCCGGCACCAAACCACGTACCAAGCCGTACCTCCACGAACGCTCCGCTCACCAAACCCAACCCGGAATCCGGCCCAGCCTGTTCTAAGAGCAAAGTTGGGGAGCGCCTCGAACATCGCAGACCCCAACCGTCATCGGCCCTCGACTCTTCTAATTCGCTGAGCCATCGTGTCTCGATGGCGTCGGACTAGGCCGCGTCGCTAACCGGAGTCCAGGGGAGTGGTGCGATGTCGGGCTCGAGAAAGTTGGCCCGAGCTTCGGGAGACATCAGGCGATCTTTGGTCCAATGCTCCAATGGCGCGGTTCGGTTGACGCTCGGCTCGTCGAAGAGCGCCTCGGGGGAGTCGGCTCCGAGGGCATCGATCGCCGTGACGTAATAGACCGTCAGGGTTTCGTGATAGCCCGAGGCCGCGGTGTTCTGGATGCCGATGCCGCAGTTGTGCTCGGTGATCGATTGACGCAAGTGGGCAAGTGCTTCGGCCGCGGTGCGGTCCCGAAGTGCCATCCAACAGGTGATGAGGTGCGCCTCATGGGTCCACTCGTCTAGCGCGAGCGTCCCGTTGATGAATGCCTCGTAGGTCTCTTCGTGGCTGCGCATGCTTTCAGTATGGGCTGCGTTCTCTGATGGGAGACGGCGTGTTCAGCCTCGCATCCGCTCGGCTGTGGGGTCCCAGATCGGGTCGGGTTGGCGGGTGGCGTCTCGCATGACGCCGAGGATCTCAATCTGCCAACCGTCGGTGCGCTCCGCGTGTTCGGCCGGCACATATCCCATCGCCACCGACACATCGCTGTGGTGCGCATAGCCGCCCGAGGTGACCCAGCCAATGACCTCGCCGTCGAGCCAGACCGGTTCGTCGCCCATCACGTCGGCATTGCCTTCCTCAGCGCCCGATGGAACATCGACCGTCCACGTGCACAGCTGCCGGGTAGGCCCCGACTCGGCGATGGCCGCCACGGCGTCGCGGCCGATGAAGTCCTTGTCGAGGTCGACGAAGCGTCCAAGGTTCGCTCCGATCGGGTCGTAGATCGGGCGGTACTCGCGAGCCCATGATCCAAAGCCCTTGTCGAGGCGCAGCGAGTCGAGCGCTTTCGAGCCGAACAGCCCAATCCCGAGGTCGGCGCCAGCCTCCATCAACAGATCGAAGCAGTAGCGCTGATAGCTGGCGGGCATCCAGAATTCGTATCCGAGGTCGCCGGTGAAGGTCACGCGACCACACATCACCTTCGCCCATCCGAGCTCGATCTCCTTGAAGGCCATGAACCGGAACGCGTCGTTCGACACGTCGCTGTCGGTGACCCGCTCCAGTAGTTCGCGGCTCTTTGGCCCAGCGATCGACAGGCCACACATTTCGTATCCCATCGACCGGTACATGACCGACCCATCCACGGGAAGCAGCGACTCGAAGTAGCGCTGGTAGTAGCGGGTAGCGCTACCGGACCCGAACATCATGAACCGTTCGCCGTCTGCAGTCGTGTTGCCGGTCGCTCCCGCAGTGAAGGTCGAGAGCGGGCCTTCGGGCTCGCCCGGCGTTGCGGGAAGGCACGCCACGGTGAGATCGCCGATGAGCTTGCCATTGTGGTTCGTCATCGGCGTGAGCGACATGCGTCCCGGTTTCGGGATGCGGCCAGCGAGCACGCCGTCGAGCCACTCGCGCGCCCCAGCGCCGGAGAACGAGAACTTCGAGAAGCCAGTCGTGTCCATCAGGCCAACGCCGTTGCGGACGTTCTGCACTTCGGCACGCACTTGATCCCATGCGTTTGAGCGATAGAACGTGACGTCCTCGGTCGGCTCAGCACCCTCGGCCTGGAACCATTGCGCGGACTCGAGACCGTAGCTATTGCCCCACACCGCATTGGCATCGGCGAGCTTGTCGTAAATCGGGGTCGTCTGCAGGTTGCGGCCTTGAGGCAAGAACTCGTTCGGGAACGTGATGCGGAAACGGCGTCCGTAGTTTTCGCGGACCTTCACGTCGGTAAACGACATGGTGTTGAAGTCGCCGAAACGGGCGATGTCCATTCCCCAGATGTCGTGGCCAGGGTCGCCCTCGGTCATCCAGTTCGCAAGGGCCAGTCCGACGCCGCCGCCCTGGCTGAGGCCGGCCATGATCGCGGTAGCCGACCAGTAGCCGGGAAGACCACGGACCGGCCCCAGGCACGGGTTGCCGTCGGGGCTGAACACGAACGGCCCGTTGATGACCGTCTTGATGCCGGACTCCGCGAAGATCGGGAAGTGCTTGAAACCACGTTCGAGGTGGTCCGCGAGGTGCTCGAGGTCTGGTGTGAGCAGTTGCATGCCGAAGTCCCACGGCGTTTGCTTGGGTGACCATGGGATGCCGTTTGGCTCGTAGGTTCCCAGTAGTAGCCCGCCGCCTTCCTGGCGCATGTAGATCTCGCCGCCAAAGTCCACCGCGTGCAGCACCTCTTTGCCGGTGGCTTCGTTGATCTCGGCCACCTGAGGCAGGTCCTCGGTGAGGATGTATTGGTGCGCCATCGCCAGGATCGGCAACTCCAAGCCGACCATGCGCCCAACCTCACGACCCCACAGGCCGCCTGCGTTCACGACGTGCTCACAGTGGATTGTTTCGAGTTCTTCACCGGTTGAGGTGCGGATCGTGTGGACTTCCCAACCTCCATCGGCGGCTCGGTTCATCGAGCGGGCCCACGTATCTCGGTAGACCTCGGCGCCAGCTTGCCGGGCCGCCTTGGCATACGCATTGGTTACGCCGGTCGGGTCGACGTGGCCCTCGTGGGAGTCCCACATGGCGCCGACGAAATACTGCTCGTCGAAGATCGGATGGATCGCTTTGGCCTCAGCGACCGAGATCAGCTCGGTGTCCATGCCGAGGTAGCGGCCCTTGGCGTGAGTGGCCTTCAACCAGTCATAACGCTCGGGGGTATCGGCGAGCATCACGCCACCGGTGATGTGAATGCCGCAGTCCTGACCGGACACCTCCTCGATCTCTTTGTAGAGCTCGATCGTGTACTGCTGCAGCTTGGCGACGTTCGGGTCACCGTTGAGCGTGTGCATGCCACCGGCCGAATGCCAGGTAGATCCGGCGGTCAGTTCAGTGCGCTCCAACAGGACAACATCTGTCCAACCGTTCTTCGTCAAGTGATAGAGAATCGACGCCCCCACGACGCCGCCGCCGATCACTACAACCTGTGTACTCGTCTTCATGGCGAGAGCGTAATCACGGCGGCTATTTCAGGACGAATCGCAAGGCGACGTTAGATGGGTCGTGCTGGCTGACCCCGAGGGCAACGAGTTCTGCGTTCTACGAGAGCAACGTTAAGGTCTACAACCCCTTCATGAGTCGTAAGCCGTCGTAGATGGCTGCGTGAATGTTTCGTCCGGACACGGCATCGCCAATTCGGAAGAGCTGAAATGAACCCTTCTCGTTACGGACTATCGACTGAAGATCGCCGGAAACGAAAGCCCCGTAGTCGACGGCGCCGAGGTTGGTCGATTCTGGTTTCAGCTCGAAATAGAGGTCGGCGTTGACCACTGTTCCGCGATCGGAAATCACATAGTCGACGTGGCGGGCTTCGACGTGGCTGCTGTGATCGCTCCCGATCTCGACACACAATCGGCCGAGCTCTGCGCGCACAGCGAGAACGCGTTGGTTCAGCGTGATTCGCACGCTGTGTTCGTTAAAGGCGCGGGCGTACGGCACGTGATTCATGCCACCGACGTCGATGCCGAGCATTCGCTCGGGGGTGATGATCTCCAGGTTGGCGCCAGATGTTGCCATCAGCTCTGCTGCGGTCAGGGACGAGTGAGTTCCTACTTCGTCCCACATCAGTACGTCGCCAGTGGGGCGAACATCGCCCCCGATGACGTCCCATGATGTGTGGGTTAGCTCGTCGCCTTCGCCGGCTAGACCTTGGAGGCCCGGTGAGCTCGGTAATCCACCGGTAGCGATCACCACGATGTCGGGATCGCCCGAAGCAATGTCGTCGACCTCGGCGAACGTGTCACAGCGGACCTCGACGCCGAGTCGAGCGAGCTCAGCATCGCGCCAGTCGATGATTCCCAGCAGGTCGCGACGACGAGGGTTTCGTGCCGCGAGGCGAACCTGCCCGCCGGTCCAGGGCATGGCTTCGAGCAGCAGTACCGAGTGTCCTCGCTCTGCGGCTACACGAGCAGCCTCGAGGCCACCAGGGCCAGCCCCGACAACTACGACACGCTTTGATCCTGATGCTCGCGGAATCACGTGAGGCATCGTGGCCTCGCGGCTGGTCGCGGCGTTGTGTAGACACAGCGCTTCGCCGGCCTCGTAGATTCGGTCCAAGCAGTAGGTGGCACCCACGCACGGGCGAATCTCGGCCTCGCGGCCCTCGGTGATCTTGCGAACGATGTAGGGGTCGGCAATGTGAGCTCGGGTCATGCCGACCATGTCGAGCTTGCCTTCGGCAATTGCGTGTCGAGCAGTGGCAACGTCATCGATCTTTGACGCGTGCAACACGGGAAGGTCGGTGGCTTCGCGGACTCGCCCAGCAAAGTCGAGGTGCGGAGCTGCGGGCATTCCGTGAATCGGAATCACCTCGGTGAGATCGACATCGCTTGCCACATATCCACGGATCACGTTGACGAAGTCGATCAGGCCCTCGTCCTCAAGCATCTTGACGATCTGCATGCCCGCTTCGGCTCGAATGCCGCCCGGCTTGGTTTCGTCGATCGCGATCCGTGTGCCGACGATGAAGTCATCGCCGGTGCGTTCGCGAACCGCTCTGAAGATGCTGAGCGGAATCTTCATCCGATTCTCGAGCGAACCGCCGTACTCATCCTCTCGCACGTTGGTGATCGGCGACCAAAACTGATCGATGAAGTGGCCATAGCACTCGAGCTCGAGGCCATCCATGCCGCCCGCCTTCATCCGCTCGGCGGCATCGGCGTAGTCCGAGATGATCCGTTCGAGATCCCACTCCTCAGCCTCTTTGGGCATGGCTCGATGTGCCGGTTCTGCTAGGGGAGAGGCAGCCACGACCGGCAACCATTCGGCCTTGCTGTATGTCGTACGGCGGCCCAGGTGGGAGAGCTGAATCATGACCGCTGTGCCGTGCTCGTGGAGCTCGTCGGTCATCTCTCGAATCCACGGGACGATCCGATCGTCGAAGGCGTGCAGGTTGCCAAATGCCGGCGGACTGTCGACGCTAACGGTCGCGCCACCAGCGGTCATCGTCATGGCGACGCCGCCTTTGGCCTTCTCCACGTGGTACAGCCGGTAGCGCTCCTTCGGCATACCGAGCTCACCATAGGCCGGCTCGTGACTCGACGAGAAGATCCGATTGCGCAGTTCGAGGTGGCGAATGCTGAAGGGCTGGAGAAGCGGATCGTCCATGCCAGATAGTCAACCAGAGATGTGGGCAAGCCCTAACACTGGAATGTCCGACGCTGCAGATCCGAAGCGTGTTCGCGGCCATGTTGGTCTGGGACCTTCGCTAAGGGCTATTCGTCGTCGAGCGTGATGACGACGGCGGTATCGGTGCCCGAGGTCCTAGCAGGATGTGACTACTCGAAATCCATCCGCGCCCAGCGTTGTGCCACTCCCGAACTCGACGTACACGGTCGTCGAGTCGTTTTCGATGTGGTCGGTAGGCCCAATATCGGCTACATCGTTGTAAACGATTGCTGGGTTTTCGAAGAAGGTCATGAACTGGGGTTCGTGGTTGATTCCGAGAATTTCCTGATCAAACGTCATTTCGACCACCACGACGTCAGAGGTGCTGGGTTGGATCTGCACCAGCCATACGCACACGACATCACCGGCGTCGAGGCCTTCATTTGCGTTGGTCGGCTCCCCGGACCTGGGGCCTCGGAGCGTGGGGTAGTTGACCAGTGTGATGTCCGTGGGCAGGATGAAGCCTTCCTGCTCAGGAATAACGATGGCGGTGTTGGAGCGTGTCGGGACCGGTAACACGGGTACCTGGGCGACTGTAGATAGCTGAAACCCCGTTCCTGTGACCGGTGGAGGCGGCGGCGTGGTTGTTGTCGTAGACGTCGTTGTTGTGGTGGGAGCGGTGGTCGTGGACGTAGTGGTGGTGGGTGGCGCTGCTGTTGTGGTGGTGGGCGGCGTGGTTGTGGTGGTGGTCGTGGTTGATGTCGGGCTGATGATTATGGGGGTGGTGATGGCCGGGGCCGTGGTTCTCGGTCCCGTGGTGATGATTATGGGGGTGGTGGTGGCCGGGGCCGTGGTGATGATTGTGGTGGTTGCCGGGGTGGTGCTTGTGGTCGTGACGGTGCTCGGCACAAAAATCGATTCCGGGCTTGTTGACGGCGGTCCGGTCACGATGACCGGTGTTGTGGTTGGGGTGTTGGTGGTGGTGGTGATCGGTCCCGTGGTGGTGGTGGTTTCGGCTGGGGGTTGCTCGACGACGACGGCGGGTTGTTCAAAGGCGATTTGTGGTGGGGGTGTGGTGGTAGGGCTGGGGGCGATGGTGCTGAGGGTGATGGCGGTTGCGGCCATGGCGCCAGCGACGGTGGCAGCGGGGACGGATGCAACGGAAGCGATGCCGAGGGTGTGGGGGAGTTCGAGGAGCCAGCCCAGGAATCCTGCTCGGCTTTTGTTGCGGATGCCGGCTTGTAGAAAGGCGCGAACGATGGCGGGGTCGAATTGGGTGCCGGCGTTGTCGACGAGTTCTTTGCGTGCGAACTCGATGGGTTGGGGGTTCTTGTAGCTGCGTTTGGAGGTGATTACGTCGTAGGCGTCTGCGACAGAGCAGATCCGTCCGGCGAGGCTGATGTCGGTCCCGGAGAGGCCGTTTGGATAGCCGGTGCCGTCCCAGCGTTCGTGGTGGTGGTTGGCAGCGCCGATCCAGGGGCCGAGGAAGTTCGTGAGAGGTTCGAGGAAGTCCGCGCCCATGGCGGGGTGGGTCTTGAGGATTTCCCATTCTTCCTTGGTGGGGCGGCCTTCTTTTTGAAGGATTTCTGAGGGGACTGAGAGTTTGCCGACATCGTGGAGGATGAGGCCCCAGCGGAGTTTGTTGAGGTCTTCGTCGGCGAGGCCCATTTCGGTGCCGATCATTTCGCCGTATGCGCGGACTCGTTCGATGTGGCCTCGGGTGAGTCGGTCGTGTTTGTTGAAGGCGGTGATGAGAGTGATTGCTTCGCGGGCTGCTTCGCCTTCGTCTTTGGGGAGTGTGTGGACGGTGGCTTTTAGCTTTTTGGTTGCGCCTGCTCGTAGTGCGGTGCCAAATCGTGATGGTGCTTGATCGGGGAAGACGAGGGTGAGGGAGAGTAGCGAGGTTAGGGGGACGAGTTTTTGTGCGATGACGGCGAAGGCTCGAGCGACTACGAGCGACACGATCAAGGCTTGGACGATCCATAGTGGGAGCCGTAGCGAGTTGTCGACCTGGTAGAAGGCGGGGGAGACGCCGCGGACTGCTATCCATGCGAACACGGCGGGCGCGATGAAGATCAGCACCCGTATGCCTCGCGCCAACCAAGGGCGCCCGTTCCAAGTATTGGTAGTCACCAACTAGCCAATCGGGCTGTACATGGCTCGGCTATAGCAAAGGATTGGCACAAATCGAATATTTGCCGAGGCGCGCCGAAGCAGTGGGTTTGGATGACCCAAGCCACTCGCTCCAGCGTGTTCGATTGCGCTGCCATACAACGTGTTTTCGACATTCGATATGTACGAACTGAAGAGCAGTTCGAACTACGCGTGTAGCGACGGGTATGTCGTATGCCCCAGCTGATGAAACGAAACGTAGGTATTTGGTCCTACAACCTGAACCCTGTCTCTTATACACATCTCCGAGCC
>CAZTDG010000141.1:0-7646 GCA_964612655.1 uncultured Acidimicrobiales bacterium
TAGGAACTCGAGTAGTTCTTCGCGGGCTTCGGCGTCTGCTCGTAGGAAGTTGGCACGGGAAATGGCGCCTTCGCCACCGTGCCACAGAATCGCCTCTTCGAGGTTGCGCGCTCGGCCGTCGTGGAGGAAACCGCGATCGTTCTCTACGGGAATCAGGCCAAGACCCCACAGTGGCGGAGTTCGCCATTCGAGCGGGCTGGCCTGAAAGTCCGGGCGGTCGTCGCTCATGTCGAAGCCGAGATCGTGTAGCAACAGATCGCTGTACAGCTGAATTGGCTGTTCGGAGAGTTCGGGGATATCGCTCGGACCTGTGGTCAAGGTCTCGACATGGCAGCTCGCGCAGCCGAACTCGGTGAAGCGTTCTTCGCCCCGCTCAGCGGCTGGGTTTCCTTCGGTTCGCGGCTCAGGAACGGCGAGTAGGCGTAGATAGGTCGCGATTGCAGAAAGTTGTTCATCGGTGACTTCAAACTCGTCGTCGCCCGCTGCTTCGAGGCACTCGGTTTGGGCCTCCGAGCAACTTTGCCTTGGGATGATCGGTGACGTAATACCGATGTCGCCGCGGAATGCCTGCGCGATCTGTTGTTCGAGTGTTGCGACGTTCGACTTCCAGCCGAAGCGTCCGAATTCGAACGATTCAGTGACCGGGTTCCAGACAGTGTTTGGTCGCCCGCTGATCCCATCGCCGTCGGCGTCGTTTGGATCTGCGAGCGCAAGGATGGTCTCTTCGGGTATCGCTTCGATGAGCCCGGTGCCGATCAGCTGCGCTCCGATCCGGGCGGAGAACTGGACCAGGGGAGTGAGGGGGCCTTGTGTTGGGCCACGTACGTTCACCGTGGGCCACAGAATTTCAAACGGTGTGCCGTCGGGGTAGGAACCTGCCTGGACGACATAGTTGTTGAAGATGCGGCCCTCACCCTCAAGAGCGCCTACGCCATTGTCTTGCAGTTGGTCGCCATAGACGGGTTCGGGAACGGGCGCTCCCGTGATTGGGTCGATTTGTGGCACGGAGAGGCGCACAACCAGCCCGGCCTCGGTCAGCTCGCCATCTGGCGGCACTTGGCGACGACCCGATGCGAGATGACAGTCAGCGCAGCTCGACGCGTTAAAGAGCGGACCCAAGCCATCGGTAGCAGGATCACCTTCGCCATGCGGTGTCCACACGACGTTGAAAAGCGCCTGACCTTCGAGGAACTCATCGAGAAGCTCGCCGTCGATAGTGGCAAACGGTTGATCGAAAACGATGGGAAGGTCGGCCTCATCGATGGTGGCGACGGTGTCGTCTGCGGACGCTGAGGTGGTCGGCGAACCCTGACCTGGTGTGGGCTCGGTTGATGTTGTTTGATCCTGCGTGCAGGCAGCGATGACGATCGCTAGAGCAACGACGGTGAGTAACGCCCGCTTGAGCATGATTCGATGTTACGCCGAGTGAGGGTCTTTGGTTGTGCGGGATCGTCAAGACCCGGTCCGTACGCCGGTAGCGTTCTCTTGTGGCCCGAGGAGACCGATTCCGTGAGCAAGTACGTAAGGCTGGTGAAGTCGCGCGCAAGACCGCAGTCGATCGTGGCCTCGATGAGCGGCTGGGCAACATCGGTCTTCCCACAACTGCCCTGACCGGACCTCCCCGATCGCTCGAAGAGATTCAAGCAGAGCTCGATGCGCTGGTCGGTTTGGAAACGGTCAAGGAGCAGGTGCGAACCCAGATCGCCTTCCTCCAGATCCAGGCCCGACGCCAAGACCATGGGCTGAGCGAAGTACCCACCAGCCAACACCTGGTCTTTCTCGGTAATCCCGGTACCGGAAAGACCACGGTCGCTCGTTTGCTCGGCGAGATGTACGGCGCGCTCGGACTCTTGAAAAAGGGGCATCTGGTCGAAGTGGATCGAGCCGGATTGGTCGGTCAGTACGTCGGCCACACCGCCAACAAGACCAACAAGGCCGTGAAACGCGCCCTCGATGGGGTGCTCTTCATCGACGAGGCGTACGCACTGTCGCCCAAGGGACTCATCGGCAACAACGACTTTGGCCGAGAAGCGATCGAGACGCTGATCAAACGTATGGAGGATCACCGCGACCGGCTGGTGGTTATCGTCGCCGGCTACCCCCGGCTCATGCAGGATTTCCTTCGATCGAACCCTGGCCTGCGTAGCCGCTTCGCACGGGAGATTGGCTTCCCGGATTACTCCGCCGATGAGCTGGTTCTGATCACCAACAAGATGGTGGGTGAGGCTGACTACGCGCTCGGCGACGGCGCGGAGAAAGCCATCAAGGCGATACTCAAGCGGGCTGTTCGTGACGAAGCTTTCGGCAATGCCCGCTACGCCCGCAACCTGTTTGAGCAAGCCATCAATCGCCAAGCAATGCGGCTTTCCGAGTCGGCGTCGGTCGGTGGGCTAGATCGCTCGGCGGTAGCTACCGTCGAAGTGGTCGACTTCCAGGAGGCCGCGAAGATCCTGGCCGCTGTGCCACCTCGCTGAATGACAGAAGTTTCTTTCGCGCCTCCATCGGGGGAGCTTGAACTGCAGCGAGTGCCCGAGCCGATGAAGGCGCCGCTCCGAGCGTGGGACCGTGCGGACCTGCTTCTGGTGGAGTTGCTCGAAGGTGATCATGGTGGTTTTGGGGCGATCGGCCCGGACGACTCGCTGCTCATCGTTGGCGACGGCTTCGGCGCCTTGAGCTGTGCGCTCCGCAGCCATGACCCGGTGGTGTCCATGGAGTCGGCGGCCGGTCGAGAAGCCCTCGCTGCCAATCTCGAAGCCAACGGTCTCGATGCGCTGACTCCGGTATCGATTCTCGAACTCGGCGACGACGGCGCTGCCGATGGGCGTTTCGATCTTGTGGTTCTGAAGATTCCCAAGTCGATCGCCGAGCTACGGGACGCGCTCTTCCGCATCCGTCCGCTTCTCGCTCCTGATGCTCGACTCATTGCGGCGGCCATGGACAAACACATTCCGGAGTCGGTGGAGCAGGTGCTCGCAGAAGTCGTCGGACCGACCACACGCTGCCTCGCGACAGGGCGGGCTCGACACTTCGAAACCACATTCGATCCCAAGCTGAAAGTCGGCAAAAACCCCTGGCCCGCCACCTGGAGGGCCTACGGCGCGACCTTGGTGAACCATGGCGGCGGGTTCTCACCGAGTGCGATCGACGCGGGGACGAACTTCTTGCTGCGCACGGTGGAGAACTTCACCTCCCATATGGACGGCGTACCGCAAGGTTCGCCAATGCGGATCGTCGATCTTGGCTGTGGCAACGGGATCGTCGGTTTGAGCGCAGCGGTCGACATCGCCGCCGAGTTTGGTCCGACCGAGGTGGTGGCGGCCGATGACTCGGCACTCGCTATCGATGCGACGCAACGATCGTGGGACGCCACCGGCGTCGGTTCGCAGATCACGCTCAACGTGCACCACACGTACCGGTTGGCCCAAGTCGTCGATGAGGCGTCGGTTCATGTGGTCGTGGTGAACCCACCGTTTCATGTGGACACGACGATCGGGGACGAGACGGCGTGGGCGATGTTCGTCGATGCGCACCGAGTCCTCGTCGACGGTGGCTTGATGATCGTGGTGGGCAACCGCCATCTGGCCTATCACGCAAAGTTGGCCAAGATCTTCGGGGGCGCAGAGGTGATGGGCGCCAACAACCGGTTCGTCGTCCACCAAGCGAGCCGATCTTCACGCGCAGTTTCCTGATCGGACTACTGTGCGGATATGCAGCGCCCGCCGACCGAACTCGATGTCGTCGACTACATCCAGGTAACCGCCGATACCTACAGCAGTCTGGGATACGACTCGTATCGCTGGGCTGACAACAGCGCAGAACCGCCAGCGCTTACCACGCCAACGAAACCGTTGGCGCAGAGTCGCGTGGTGCTCATTGCATCGGGTGGCATCTACCGGGTTGGCGACGTTGGGTTCACCCACAAAGACGACACATCGTTTCGGGAAATCCCTACCGATGTCTCCACCGAGGATCTGCGGGTCACGCACTTCGCCTACGACCAGACCAATGCTCGCGATGACATCAATGTCATCTTCCCAATCGATGGGCTACGTGCACTCGTCGATGCGGGTGAGGTTGGCGAGTTGGCCGACGTGGCGCTGACGTTCATGGGGGGCATCTACTCCCAGCGTCGACTACACGAATCGCTTATCCCGCCTCTCGTGGAACGGGTGCAAGAAACCGAGGCCGACATCGCGCTGCTCGTTCCCGTCTGACCGGTATGTCATCAGTCCGTGGGGCTGATCGCACGAGCATTAGAAGAGGTCGGGATCGCGACCGTGTCGCTTACGAGTGCGTGGACTATCACGGCTTCTGCCAACCCGCCGAGGGCCGCATTTACCGACTTCCCGCTTGGCCACACCGCTGGCCCGCCACATGAGCCAGCATCGCAACAAGAGATCGTGCGCAAGGCATTGGGGCTTGTGGAATCGGTGTCGAACCCCGGGACGATCGTTCCCGTGGGTGATGGGTGGTCCTCGGAGTGGAAGGCCGAGGCTCGGGAGTTACGCGACCATCGCACGGTTCGAGAGCCAACACCACAGTACGAACGCGAACACGACCGAGAGGTGGCGATCGCCAATCATGGAGAAACCGCCGCCTGCGGAATTTGTTAGCACCCGGGCCCGAGCAGGCGTACATAAGGCCCTTCTTCTAACAACCTTTTTGGCGTTCAATCTCACGGGCCAGCTTCGTAAGCTAGTGAGGTGACTTCAGAAGAGACCGTCGACGAACGACAAGACCTACTCCGGGCAGACATTCGGCGCATGGGTGCGCAGCTCGGGGACACGATCCAGCGCAACGTGAGCGTTGAGTTCTTTGAACTCGTGGAGAAGGTGCGCGGCTTAGCGAGGCGTACCCGTGACGGAGACAGCGATGCTCGGGCTGAGCTTGAGTCCGTGGCCGCACAAGCAGATGAGATTGAGTCGATCCTTCTCGTCCGTGCATTCACGATCTATTTCCACCTGGCGAACGTTGCCGAACAGGTCAATCGAGTCGAAGAACTACGCCTAAAGACCGAAGGTTCGGGCGAGCTGTTCGACACCTTCGCCCGCGCCGATGAGGCCGACGTTTCAGCCGCGGCGATGGCCGAGAGCATCGCGAAAGTTCGTTACCGTCCCGTTTTCACCGCTCACCCGACGGAGGCTTCGCGTCGGTCGGTTTTGGAAAAGCGCTCCGAGATCGCCGAGATGCTTCGTGAACGTCCTACCGCAACCCAGGCCGGGCAGGTACGAATCGACCGTCGCACAGCGGAGATCATCGATCTGTTGTGGCTGAGTGACGAGCTTCGTTCGGTCAAGCCGACCCCGGTCGACGAAGCTCGATCGATCATCTTCTACGTCGAGGGTTTGGTCGCCAAAGCGCTGCCTCGCGTGTGGGAAGACCTGGAGTACGTAGCCGAAACCCGCAACCTCGACATCCCAAGTGACCTCACCCCGATCCGGTTCGGTTCGTGGGTCGGCGGCGATCGAGACGGCAACCCGTTCGTTACCGCGGAGGTCACCGACGAGGTACTCACGCTTCAGCGCGAGCGAGCTCTCCGTCTGCTTCGCACGGGTGTGCAAAAGGTGTCCCGTGACCTGAGCGTCTCACAGTCGATCCGTCCTATCTCCGACGAACTGGCTGAGTGGATCGAAGATCAGTCGACGATGTTCCCGCGTTTGGTCGAGAATGTGTCTCCACTGATCGCTAATGAGCCCTATCGCAAGGCCTGCACCATCGTTGATGGCAAATTGGCCGCGGCGGAGCGCAGTCTCGATCCGAGTCGTGGTGGCGCCGACTCGGCGTATGGATTCGCCGACGAGTTGATGGTCGATCTCGATCGCTTGCACGAGTCTTTGTGCGCAAGCGGTGCCGAGTTGGTGGCCAAGGGCAGCCTGGCGAACCTACGACGCCTTGCCCGCACCATCGGGTTCCATCTGGCCACGCTCGACATTCGCCAACACACCCGTCATCACCACGCAGCCCTTGAAGGGCTGTTCGCAGGGGTCGACGTCGACTATCCCGAAGATCCGTCGCAACGTTTTCAGTTGTTGGCTTCAGAGCTCGGCAGCTCACGCCCCTTTGCTCCTGCGGGAACCGAAGGCCTTGGCGATGCGCTCGAGCTGATGACGATCCTGCGCACACAGATGGATCGCTTTGGCGACGACATCGTCGAAAGCTACATCATCTCGATGACCCAGGGCCCCGACGACATCATCGCTCCGGCAGTGCTCGCCAAAGAGGTCGGCCTGATCGATTTGAGCCGCGACATCGCCCGCATCGGGTTCGTGCCGCTGCTCGAGACGATCGAGGACCTCCGCTCGATAACACCGATCATGGACGAACTGCTCGGTGACCCGAGCTATCGCAAGATCGTGGAGCTACGCGGCAACGTCCAGGAGATCATGGTCGGCTACTCCGACTCGAACAAGGACGGCGGCATCTCGACGTCCCAATGGGAGATCCACAAAGCGCTTCGCACGATTCGTGAACTGTCGAAGCGACACGGTGTCGAGATTCCGGTCTTCCACGGTCGCGGTGGCACCGTCGGGCGAGGCGGTGGCCCGACCCATGACGCCATCATTGCGCAACCGTCGGGCGTGATTACCGGTCTGATGAAGACCACCGAACAAGGCGAGGTCATCGCCGACAAGTACAGCCGTCCGCGCCTAGCCCGCCGAAACCTCGACCTGGCCTACTCGGCCATGCTCGAGCACACGATGCTGCACACCGAATCCCGTATCGGCATCGAAGCCCGTGACAAGTGGTCCGGCGTGATGGACATCCTGTCGGACAACGCGTACGCGGCGTACCGAGGCCTGATCGAAGACCCGAGCCTCGTCCCGTACTTCACCACCTCGACCCCGGTCGAAGAACTCGGTTCGTTGAACATTGGTTCTCGCCCGGCTCGTCGAAAGGGTGCCACCAGTGGCATCGACGACCTGCGTGCGATCCCGTGGGTGTTTGGATGGACCCAGTCTCGTCAGATCGTCCCTGGCTGGTTCGGCGTTGGTTCGGGTCTGTTGGCCGCCACCGAGGCCGGGCACGGTGACGAGATGAAGAAGATGTTTGAGGAATGGCGTTTCTTCCGCACGTTCTTGTCCAACGTGGAGATGACCCTAAGCAAGACCGACCTCGGCATCGCCCGCACCTATGTGGACACCCTCGTCGACCCCGAGCATCACCACGTCTTCGACATCATCACCGAGGAGCACGCTCGGACGGTCGAAGCGATTCAAGCGGTTACCGGTCAGACGCTTCTCGACGACCTGCCGGTGCTTCGCCGGACGCTCGACATCCGAGATACCTACCTCGACCCGCTGAACGTGTTGCAGGTGAACCTGCTGCAAAGCGCCCGGGCAGCGTCCGCCGGTGACGACCTCGATCCTGAGTCAGAAGAGGGCATCGCAGTTCGGCGAATCCGTCGGGCGCTCCTGCTCTCGATCAACGGCGTCGCCGCCGGCCTGCGCAACACCGGCTGATAACGGTGGCAGTGTCGTGATTTCCCGGCGTTGAGCCCCGCCTTGGGTCAGTGCCCTCTCGATTGGTCATGTTCATCGAAAGTTGCGATTCCTTAATGGGTGATGAACGGTAAATACACAACGTGGGATTTATTTCCCAAAAAATAGCGCTGAGTGTGAGTTGGGTGGCGAGAAGGATCGTCGCCC
>CAZTDG010000142.1:0-7564 GCA_964612655.1 uncultured Acidimicrobiales bacterium
CGACTGCAGCTCCCACCACGACCACGACGACTGCAGCTCCCACCACGACCACGACTGCAGCTCCCACCACGACCGTTGCCCCAACCGACGGCGCGGCCGCGGGCTAACCCCCGACGGCTAAACTGGGAATTCTGAAGCCCTAAGGAGGGTTACGACCGACATGGAACTCTTTTTGACGCCCGACGCCGCGGCATACATCAAGAAGAAGGGCGGGGTCGCTGCGATCGACTTCGTCCCGCCAATAGGTTGAGGACGCACTAAGCACGACGTGTCGGTCGACACGCACCTCAAAGGCAAGAACCTCGCTCCGTACCGCGTCATCCGCCAGGACGACGTCAAGGTACACGTAGCTCCGAACCTCATCAGCTACGCCCAGAGCGTGAAGCTCGATGTTGCTGGCGCGGTCCGCAAGAAGCTGAGTATCGCGATCAATCCCGGCGACGCTGCCTGCTAAAAGCAGCGTCCGCTGCTAGTGGCCGAACAACTCAGAGACGGCTGAACGTCCAGCGCCGACACAGGCCGGGAGTCCAAGCCCATCGCGCCATGCGCCGGTAACCACAAGTCCGCTAAGCGAGGTCATCGCCTCGTCGAGCTTCTGAACCTTGTCCTGATGACCCACGTCGTACTGAGGGAGGGCGTTCATCCAGCGAGTGACGTGAGACGGTCCGGCCGGGATTTCGGTGGTGAAGGTCTGGCCGAGGTCGGAGCGGATGGCGTTGACGAGCTCCTCATCGGAGAGTTCCTGCCATGACGTCCGATTGCGTCGACCTGTCGACACTCGAAGAACCTGTGCGCCGTCGGGAGCGAGCCCTGGCCACTTGTGCGAGGCAAACGACACCGCCGTGATGTGCATACCTTCGTTGCGGGGCACGAGGACTCCACTAATTGAGGCATCCACGTCGATCGTGCCCGGCGGGAGGATGAGCAACGTCAGCGCCACGCTGCTGTAGCTGATACTTGCGAGAGCCGCAGCACCGTCGGGAGAGAACGGTTCGATGAGCAACCCAGTTACCCGTGCGGGCGTCGTCACGATCACATGGCTGGTATCGGTGGTGCCGTCATCGTTTGTCACCCGCCACCGGTCGCCATCGCGAGCAAGTTGAGCAGCCGATCCGAGGTGCACGTGCGCACCGTTGTCACGAAGTGCTGTTTCCGCAGCTTCTACGAGGCGACGGAGACCCCCAGCCACGCTCTGGAACACCGGCCCAGGATTAGCTGGTCTTGAGGCCAGGGTCGCCGCTGCTGCGTCGATCAGACTTGGAGCACGATCTCGCAGTGTCAAGAGCTGTGGCACGCCTGAGGTAATGCTGAGCTGGTCGCTGTCGCCTGCGTTGATCCCACCGAGCAACGGATCGACGAGGTATTCGAGTGCCTCATCGCCAAGGCGACGCCGCACGAGGTCCCCAGCGGACTCCTCTGCATTCGGAGAAGATAGCCCCATGCCTAAGTCTTCCTTGAGCCGCGCAATCCCCTCCGCGGACAACAGACCCGGAGCGAGTTCCGCTGTCGCCGGAATACCTAGGACGTTCGGCGGAAGGGGATACAGCGTTGCATCTCGGACGATGCGAGGCGACCCGGCCGCGGGACTCACGAGTTCGCCCTCCAGCCCGAGCGAGATTGCGAGCTCGGTCATTTCTGTTCGGCGCGCTAGGAAGTTGTCCGGAGCCGTCGGCAGGACCCTCCCATCGAGCTCGACCTCTGCGATCTTTCCGCCGAGAACATCACCAGCTTCAAACAGGTGCACCTCGGCGCCGCGTCGCGCCACTTCGAGCGCGGCGGAAATACCGGTGATGCCCCCGCCGATTATCGCGACCTTGCTGGTCACGGTCGATAGGCGTGCACGCGCTCGACGACCTTCTCGAGCACCTCGGGATCGACATGGGGCGTGACCCCGTGCCCGAGGTTGAAGATATGGCCGGGATGTCCTCCATTTGAGGCCAGCACCGCGTCAACTTCGTCAGCAACGACGTCCCACGGAGCGCCGAGTATCGCTGGGTCGAGGTTGCCTTGCAGCGCGCAGCGCTCAGGAACTCTGGTGCGGGCTTCGCCGAGCGGGATGCGCCAGTCGACGCCGACCACATCAGCACCAGCATCGGCCATGAGCCCGAGGAGTTCGCCGGTTCCCACGCCGAAATGGATACGGGGCACGCCGGTGGCAGCCACCGCTTCGAATACCTTCACGCTCGCTGGCATCACATAGCGCTCGTAATCGGCGGCGGACAGCGAACCCGCCCAGGAGTCGAAGAGTTGGATTGCTTCGGCACCGTGGGCGATTTGCGATTCGAGCGACGCTATGGCCAGGTCGGCGAGTCGGTCCACGAGCTGGGCCCACAGTTCGGGATAGCCCTTCATCATCGCTTTGGTGTTGTGGTACGTCTTCGACGGGCGGCCTTCGATCAGGTAGCTGGCCACGGTGAAGGGTGCACCAGCGAACCCGATGAGCGGTATGTCGAGTTCGGCGACGAGGTTGTCGATGGTCTCCAGAACGTAGGGGGTGTCGGCCTCGGCATCTAGTGGGCGAAGCCGCGAAAGGTCGTCGCCGCTGCGGAACGGTTTTTCGACTACCGGTCCGACGCCAGGTACGACATCCATACCGAATCCGATCGCGTGGACGGGCGTGACGATGTCGGAGTAGAGGATTGCCGCGTCGACGCCGTATCGGCGAATGGGCTGGAGGGTGATCTCGGTGGCGAGGTCGGGGTTCGCGATCGCATCGTTGATGCTTCCCTCGCCACGGATTTCGAGGTACTCGGGCAGGGATCGACCGGCCTGGCGCATAAACCACACCGGGGTGATGTCGTGCGGTTCGCTGCGGCAAGCAGCGAGGAATGGGGAGTCGGGGCGAGCGGTCACCCGTTCAGGCTACGGCCCCGTGCGGTGTGCGCGGTGTGGTCTGTATGGCCCCTCGGGAGAACGCCTCCCGTCTGGATATCATTGGTGTCCCCCAATTGGCGACCCATTGCACCGGAGAGAGACGATTCACCCCGAACTCGAAGCTGAACAGGCGTATCTGGATCGAGCGCACCGCGCGCTCGAAGAGGCGCGCGAGCTCGCTCGTACGCTGACGTCGAATCTCGAAGTCGGCGCCGGAGGCACGAACCAAGCGCGCTTTGAGCGAGAGGCCTTCACCGAGAACGTCGTCGATCGCCTGACACAGCTCGACATCGGTGACGGTTCGTTGGTGTTTGGCCGCATCGATCACGATGCCTCGGGCTTTGGCGATTCGCTCTACATCGGTCGCATAGGCGTGTGGGATCGTTCCCAGGAACCGATCGTGGTCGATTGGCGTGCCCCTGCCGCCGAGCCGTTCTATCGAGCCACCGGCGCGGACCCACTCGGGCTCGAACGGCGTCGCCATTTCTCGACGCGAGGCCGTCGGCTACTCGGTATTGAAGACGAGTTCTTCGGCGATCTCGGCCGTCTCGATCAACAGGCCGCCACCGGCGGCGTGCAGGGTCACGGTGCGCTCATCAATGCGCTCGAAACGGCTCGTTCGGGTCGACTTGGCGATATCGCAGCGACCATCCAAGGCGAACAAGACGAAATCATCCGTGCTCCCTTGCAGGGGATGGTGGTCGTGCAAGGCGGGCCGGGTACCGGCAAGACGGTGGTGGCGCTTCACCGAGCCGCCTACCTGTTGTATACGCACCGCTTCCCGCTCCAAGACCAAGGCGTGCTCGTCATCGGACCGAACCGACTGTTCCTGGGCTATATCGAACAGGTGCTTCCGTCGCTCGGTGAGGCTGGTATTCGCCTTGCTGTGTTGAGCGACTTAGTGGTTCCTCAGGTCCGAAGCGACCGGCTAGACGCCGAACCTGTGGCCGAGGTGAAGGGCGACCTGAAAATGGTCGAGCTCATCGGCCGCGCAGTTCGTCAACGACAGCGCGGCATCCGGGACGACCTGGTGTTGGGTTATGGCTTGCAGAACCTGCGGCTGACCCGATTTCAAAGCCAGGAGATCGTCGCTGAAGCACAGCGGCGCTTTCGAACCCACAACGCAGCCAGGAAGTTCGTGGAGAGGGAAGTGTTTGCCGCGCTTGCCAACAGCGCCCGTGATGAAGTGGACGCCCGCGAGATACGCGATCGCATGCGTTGGACCATGCCGATCCGCGAGACGCTCGAATGGATGTGGCCGGTACTCACCCCGGCACAGCTACTCCACGACCTATTTGGCCACCGTGCTCTTCGTCAGGCTGCAGGGCGAGGCTTGTTCAGCGTCGAGCAGCTCGACTCGTTGCATCACGAAGCGACCGAGCACGCGGATTCGGTGGTGTGGTCATTCGCTGACGCGCCGCTGCTCGATGAGGCCCGGTCGCATCTTGGCGCTCGACCCGGAAAGAAGATCACGGACGAGGTGCGCACGTTCGGTCACATCGTGATCGACGAAGCGCAGGACCTTTCGCCGATGGCGCTGCGGATGGTTGCGCGACGGTCGCTCAACGGGTCGTTCACGATCGTCGGCGATATCGCCCAGGCCACCGGTCCCTACGCTCGCGACAGCTGGGACGATGTGATCGAGCAGTTGCCGAGAAAGCGCGACCCCGAGCGCCGCGAGCTACGCACTGGTTACCGAATCCCTGCGCCAGCGATGGAGTTCGCCGCCCAGGTTCTCGCCGTGGCCGCTCCGGCCTTGTCGCCTCCGATCGCCATTCGACAAGAGGGTGAACCGCCCCGAGTCCGACAGGTCGAAGACCTCCTTGGGTCCCTCGACCAGTTCATCGAAGATGAGTTGGCCGCCATCGACGCCGGCAACCTTGCCGTCGTTGTGCCCCGCTCGCTGCGAGACGAAGCCGCCGCTGCCCTGAGGGCGAGTGGCCGTAGCTTCGGCGAAGCGACCAGGGCCGGTCTGCAAACACAGGTTGCGTTGGTTCCTGTGCAGTTGGTGAAGGGGCTCGAGGTCGATGCGGTGATCGTGGTTGAGCCTAGTCAGATCGTTGCAGAAGAGTCCCAGGGGATGCGGGCGCTGTACGTCGCGCTTACTCGGGCGACCAAGCGGGTAGGGGTGCTACACCGCGTTGATCTACCTGAGTTTTTGCGCCTCCCGCAGGCCTAGTTTGGCTTGGGGTCTAGCTTGATCGTGGTCTAGTTGGTCAGCGTTGGCTGGCTGATGATCGAGATGTCGAACGTCGCTGGTGCATCGAACTCAGGAAGTTGCGTGGCTGGGTTGATCCTTGAATCCACGCGAAGTACGAGCTCGATCGCCAACACTGAATTCGACACATTGCTTAGATCGACGACTCCGCTTTGCAATACGTCGACGTCCTGGATCCCACCGACGATTGCGCCCGAGCCAGGCACATAGGTGCTTCCAGCTGGAACGGTTGCGTCTCGGGCGGTGGCCTCAAGGAGATTAACGTCATCGAGAAGGCTCTGAGGAAGCTCGATCGCGGCCCAATTTGGGATTCCCGTACCCGTGCACAAACACGGTTCGATGACCGTACTGGTAACCGTGTCGACACAACCGGTCAAGCGTTCGGGACTGAGGGAGAAGAAGATGGACTCATCGCCGAGTCCGAGCAAGCACTCGTCCGAGATGTTCACAAGTTGGTACGGTTCGACGAATTTGCCGTTGTTGTCGGGGTCACGGCCTACTGTCGGAAGGATGTTCTCTACTACGACGATTCCATTGTTCGTCTCACCGCACACGTCTTGGGTGCGGAAGTCGTAGCAGGCTACGACGTCGCTGGCGCCGCCGTTGAAGAACAGTCGATCGGCGCGTCCATCTTTGTACCAGACGAATGTGTGGCCGGTGAAGCCGTCGCCGATGCCATTGATAGACGTCTCGATGTTGTTCGGAGGAGTTAGCGGTCCGCCGTTTTTATCGCGACAGATCACAGAGTCGTCGTCTGTGGAGTACGCACAGATTCCCAGGTACGTGCCAGCGGCGTCGTTGTCAAAGACCTGGAATCCGGCGGCACGGTTACCCTGCGCGACGTTGCCTGCGTTGAAGTGGGCACCTCCCCAGCATGGGTTTCGAGCTTGAAAGTCGAAGCAATGGAACACGGCCCGCCCGTTAGCAGATCTCGAGAACATGTGAACTTGGCGCGCGTTGTCCGGGTTGATGTTTCCCCAGGTGTGCGCCGATCGTCCGACTTGACCAGGGGTTCTTAGAACGCCGCTGTCGATTGCAGCGGTGTCGTAGAGAACGGGGTTGCCGCCGCCGTCAATCTGACAAGATTGCATTCCGCCGTGGGCCGCTGCGCTTATGGTGACACAGGCGAACTGTCCGCTATCGCTAGCGACCCAGATCTGATTCTGGTACCGCCAAACAGATGTTGCCGGAGAGCCATTGAACAACTGGTTACCGCTGGCGTTGATTCGGTTTCCGGCTGCAGTGACGGTTCCGCCGTGTTCCCAGAAACCGATGAACTCCCTATCGCAGAACTGTCCTCCGTTCGTAACAATATCGAAACAGGCCACGCCTGCCGTTCCGGTGTTTCGGTTCGTGGCCGGGAAGTAGATCTTGCCAACGTCTTGGGCCAGGACTTCCTGTGGCCAAATAGGGGTCAGGTAGTCGATGAGGCTGAACTCTCCACAGTTGGATTCGTCTTCCAAGCTGCGACAGACGATGTCACCAAAGTTGTTCCGAATGTTGCCCCTATGGAAGTTCGAGTGGTGGTTGACTGCCCAGACTTGAGTGGCCTGCCCTAAGAAGGGGTCGCCATTGAGAAGTGGGGCTAGTCCGTCGCCTGAACCACCGGCGTTGAAGCCAGTGAATGGCGGATCGATCGTGACCTCGCGCTCACATTCGGCACCGCAGTTCGACACGGTCGACTCGGCGCTGCTCATAATATCCGGTGCGTCGCGAAGTATTCCGGAGATGAACTGTTGACCAGGGGCGGTAATGGATACCGAAATCGTGCTGACAAACACACCGTCGACTTCGATCACGCCGCGGGTGATCGTGACGAGCGTGCCATCATCGGCCTCGATGGTAGCGATCGACTGATCGCCGAGCATGTTCGGTGGAATCGCGAGTTGTAGGTCCACAAGGTCGGGATTGCTGAAGTTCAGTCCGCTCGTTTCGAGCAAGCCGATCACCGTGTTGACCACGGCCAACATCGCCCGTCGTTCACCCTCTTCACGCTCCGCCTCGCTGAGGTCATTCCAGATCGTGTCGGGGCCGAAGCCCTCTAGATAGGCCCGAACCTCTCGATCGTAGGCTTGCACTCCGTTGAGCGAGCTTACGTCGACTGCTTGCTGCTGCGCTTGGCCTTGTCGGTACCACGCACCGAGGTCGGTCGCGAAGGCGGCGATGAAGAGCAGCAACAGCATTACGAGTGCGGTCAGGATGAGGATCGCGCCGCGATCATCGTCACGACGGCTCACACGTGTACGGAGGTTGGTAAAAAGGTCCACGCTCATGGGTCGGCACGAAACCCCGAAAACTATGTAGGTCGAACGGACCCTAGACACCCCGAGAATGAGCGGCGGGGGTCGATCGGAGCTACAGACCCGGACCGCCATAACATCAATCGGTATGTCGTCCGAGGTCCTTGAGCCATTCCACCCGTCGGTGCGCGCGTGGTTTGAGACATCGTTCGTGGAGCCAACGCCGCCACAG
>CAZTDG010000143.1:0-2462 GCA_964612655.1 uncultured Acidimicrobiales bacterium
GCCGAGGACTATCGGTCTACGCCAGCCGCCCACTGCGTCGCCGCGTAATGCGCGGTACTGAAGCACGCCTGCAACAGGTAGCCACCGGTCGGCGCTTCCCAGTCGAGCATTTCCCCGACGGCATAGACGTTCGGCGCTTCGTGCAGTTCGAAACCGTCATCGACTTGGCTCCACGCGACACCCCCTGATGCGGAGATCGCTCGGTCGATCGATGAGAGTCCAGCTATCCGCAGGGGCACCCCCTTCGCCAGGGCGGCTAGAGCCGTGGGATTCTCGGGCAGTCGATTGCCCGTCGCCTCACGAAGCAGTGAGGCTCCGACCGGCGAAAAGCCGTGACGGCGAAGCCATCGTGCGGCCGACTCCTTCGCTGACCGAGATTCCAGGCGTTGTGCCAGCGCCTCGGCTGCCACGTCAGGAAACAGGTCGATCTCCACGAGCGTCCCATCGGCGGTGAGGTTCTCGCGAATGATTCGTGACAGTCCATAGATCGGTCCGCCCTCCAAACCACGTGTGGTTACGATCGGGTCTCCGCGTCGTACATGGATCTCGCCAGAACCCGCGTCGGTAACACGAACTGCCGCGTTCTTCAGCGGAACGCCTGCAAAGCGGTCAGCCATAACATCGGACCAGGCGATCTCCACTCCACAATTCGCGGGGGTGAACGGCGTCACCTCGATGCCGCGTTTGCTGAGCGCGTTCTGCCATGATCCGTCCGAGGAGACCCTGGGCCAGCTTGGACCACCCAGCGCCAGGAAGGCAGCGTCGAAGTGACTCTCGGTTTCTACGCCCGCGATCTCAAAGCCAAAGCGGTCTTCGCCCCGCCAACCCAACCATCGCGCGCCGAGATGAAACGTCACGCCGAGCGACTCGAGTCGTCCAAGCCAGGAACGAAGCAGCGGCACAGCACGCATCTCAACGGGGAATACTCGTCCGCTCGAGCCGACGAAGGTCTCATGACCTAGCCTCGCCGCCCAGTCTTGGAGGTCGTGGGGCGTGAACGATGAGATCGCGGCTTCTAGATGTGCTCGCTCGGGGCCATAGTGGTCGAGGAAGACGTCGAGGGGTTTGCTATGGGTGATATTGAGTCCACCGCGCCCGGCCAGCACAAACTTGCGGGCCGGAGATCGTCGTTGATCGAAGATGTCGACCCGGTGACCGGCTCGAGCGCATACCTCGGCCGCCATCAAGCCCGCTGGGCCCGCTCCAACGACGATGACATCCACGCCGCTGAGACTAGCTAGGGAATCTGCAGCCATGAACCGTGTGTGAACTCGCGCCAGGCGACTCCTAGCCACGCCACACCTCTTTCACGCTCTACGTAGGTTCGAACATGTTAAATCTGGCCTTTGGTGCATATTTCTGAGCCCAAGGGTTAAAGAGATGACACAAATATGACGATTCGTAATGTTACTGTCACACGACTGTGCTCAGGCGCCTCCCCCAGGTGCTCTCGAAAGGACATGTTCCATGGCTTTGACACCCCCCACCTTGACGAACGGCCTAATCCCGCGAGTATTCGCCGCCTTCGTCATCGCCGCAATCGCAGCAACGATTGGTTTCATCGCGCTCGGATCCGACGAAGCCGTCGCTGCCGGTCCTGACGAGATCGTGGTACGTGCACGAGGCAACTCGGGGGCCGAGGTCATGGAATTGGTACTCAACGGCCAAGTGTCTGCCACATGGACCGCATCGACACAATGGGCTGACTACACCTACACCGTGGACTCGGCACTGGCTGTCTCCGATGCTGAGGTTCGCTTCGTAAATGATGGCGGCGTCACCCGAGACCTCTTCGTCGACTACATCAACATCGCGGGAACCAAACTTCAGTCCGAGCATTCGAGCACCGTCTCCACCGGCACCTTCGTGCCAGGCGCGGGTTGTGTTGAACGCAGCTCGATTTCACACGCGTTGCACTGTGCAGGGTCCTTTGACTACTCCGTGCCTGCAGGCACCGTGGTTGGACGTTCAGCAGCGAGCGGCGAACTGGTTACCTTCCGAGCCCTCGGCAAGACCGGTGAAGAGGAAGTTCAGCTCGTAATCAACGGTGACCGAGTTCGCACCGCGAACCTCTCGACCTCGTTCCAGAACTACACCTACGACGTACCAGCTGGCATGACCATCATCAGCGCCGAGATTCTCTACACCAACGACATCCCCGGCCGTGACGCACAGATCGACTGGCTTGAAGTAGACGGTCAACGCTACGAATCCGAGCACGCCACCACACGTGCGACGGGCATCCTCGTCAACGATCTCTGCGTAGGCAACGTCGAATCCAGCAGCGAATGGCTTCGCTGTAACGGCTGGTTCCGCTATCCGATCGGTTCCCCAGCTGCTGCAGCAGCACCGGTGAGCAACGACACGCCAGCGTCCGAAGAGACCGTTCCTGCCCCAGCAACGCCTCCACCAACGCCAGCTCCGGTCACCGAAGCTCCAACTACCACCTCAGCACCGGCCAC
>CAZTDG010000143.1:2562-7421 GCA_964612655.1 uncultured Acidimicrobiales bacterium
CCGGCCACAACCAGGGTTCCGGCAACCACCACTGCTCCGGCCACAACGAGGGCGCCTGCAACTACGGCAGCACCCGCACCTGCGCGGTCAAGCCAGCCAATCCCGGCTGTGTCGAACGGAACCTCTGAGCGCTATTCGATCGCTCAAGTAATCGACGGCACCATTGGAGCCGGAGATGGTTCGAACCCCAACGAAGAAGCACCTATGGGTCGCCACGACGCTCCCCTGTCGCTTCCCCAGGGTTGGAACTGGACTCAAGGCCCTACCCGCAATAGCCAATGGGGCAACTTGGGTACCGGCGGCTCCCGCTTCGTCGAGTGGCGCTGCGCGGTAATCCCAGAGAGCGGACACACCCCTTCGGTTCCGTTCCGCATCAACGTACGCAACGGCGCCTACTACCAGTTCGCTAACGGCAACTGGGACAAAGCCTTCGACGTCAACCTACTCGGAGGCAACCACGGTGGTTACCTAGGCATAGCAGGGCGAGAGAACCAGAACCCCTTCGATGCCCCAAGCCAAGGTTTGATCCAGTGGCGCCAAGAAGCTGACGGCAGCTTCTCAGCTCCTTGGAACGCCAACGCACTCATGATGCACTTCTGGGCTGGTCAGCGTCAGCCGGCAGCTCCTGGCCAAACCGCCGAGTTCCTCACCAGCGAGATCCGTCTCCAGCAGCCCGATGGCCGCACGGTCGACCTCTCCGATGTTCGGGTGCTCTTCCAATGTGGCGTTGACTACTACAACACCACCGGTGGTCAGGGCACTCGAGTTCCTGGACCAGGAATCGCCAAGTACAGCTTTGCGACGCCTCAGTGGCAACCGGGGCTGTGGGTCACCCTTCCCGGCAACGTTCCGGCAGCATCGGTTGGCGACTTCCAAAGCTGGCTCGGCCGTAACACGCCACCAAACGTCGGTTAGTCGACCAGGGTCCGCTCGCTCGCGAGAAATTGCTTGAGGTCGGGCCTGAGACGACCGACTAGGTATCTATGGTCCGCACAATCATCCAAGTCATCCAAGTTCGCATGAACGACGTCCAGCCGGGCGACATCGTGAACAAGAACGCTGACGACGCCAAGGGATGGTTTGAGGTGACCGATGTTCAGGAGCTGCACAACGGTGACGTCGCGATTCTCGCGAGCACCGAGAAGAACAGCATCAACGGTGCGCCCTTCGACTTGGTCGGCATTCAGATCGCCAAGCAGGTCAACGCACCTTCTATTGCCGCTTAGGCCCGACCGACGATCTTGGTGACGGCGAGTTCGATCACCACTCGATCGTCTCGTTCCTTGGGTTGGCGATAGCGAGCCGCGTAACGTTCGACGCCTTGTCGAACCGCCTCCGGCGCGTCGGTGACGGTAGCTGTGCCGCTGAAGGTCAACCAGCGTCCGCCATCGACCGAACACACCGCAGCCTGCGCGCTTCCCAGCGATTCGACATGTTTGGCTTTCCAACTGTCGCTCCAGGTGATCACTCGGACCAACGCCCGATCAGGCTCGTAGGTAAACCCCACTGCGGTCACGTGTGGCCGCCCGTCCGCACGCACGATCGTCAGCGTGGCGAGATGGTATTCACTCACGAACGCCAGCAACTCGTCGCCGGGATCGTGCGGATCGAAGGTAGCCATGGCCCCAGTATGGGCTAACGCCCGCGGAATCGATCGATCTGGCGTCGGTCCCGTTTCGTGGGGCGTCCAGTCCCCGCCTCGCGTTGGGCCGGTGGCGCATTGCTCGGCCGGGTCTTTCGAGTAGGTCGTGGTGGCGAATGATCGACGAGCGCTTCTGCGGCCAAGGCTGCACCTAGGCGCTTCTTCGGGGTTTCGACCACCTCTAGGCGCCGTTCCCATCCTCGGCCCACCTTCACGTGCACCATGTCGCCAGCCTTGATGGTCTTTGCGGGCTTGGCTGTCGTGTCGTTGATGGACACCTTGCCGGAGCTACACGCTTCGGTGGCCTGCGTTCGGGTGCGATAGATGCGAACCGCCCACAACCACACATCAACTCGGACATTTGTCGACTGGCTTTGTGACACGTCCGAATCCTTTCGCTTGATACGTCTTCGACCATAGCGAAAAAGGAAGAAGCCCCCGTGGCGAGGCCGGAGCCAAGCCACGAGGACTTCAAGAACGGTCCAGGGTCCACCCACATCGAACTCGTCGGATATACCGTCTCAATCAATGCAATTCACTGCCCCGTTGGACTAGGTCCGGCGGGGCAGTTCGCTTTTCGGGCTTCCGTCAAAGCCGGAGCTTCGAAGGAGCTGTGACCTTCCTGCCGTCAACCCGGAGGTTTCTGACATTCGTTTCACTGCGAACCATGTGCCTCGCGTCGAGGACCCGTTTTCCCCGGAAACTTCCGACCCTATAGGGCTTCTCCGCCACGGCAAGCCGCTTTGGTTTCACCCAGTGCCTGAAGCGCCGGAGGGCGTTTCCTCGTCGCTGGAAAGCACTCTGGTACATCGCATGGCAGGCGTCAACAGAAAATGAGAAATCCCCAGGGTTGTCGACAGGATTTCGACGATATCCCCAGCCGTTATGACGTTAGTCACAACGTTATCCACTGGTGAACCGGCCGATCGTTCCCAGATGCGGTACTTGCGCGCGGAACCCGCTACCTTACGTTGCATGTCGAGACGCCTCGAAGTGGAACTAACAAGCAAACGTGATGACGGCAGCTATACCTGGCGAGCCGCAGGCGCAAAGCAACCCAAGGGTGAACTGGACGGTTCGCTTCTCTACGAGGGTGCCGGGGTCGGCGACGTCGTACGTGTGGATGCTGAGTTCGCAGTGGACGGAGTGTTCATCACTTCGGTTATGCCGCCCAAGACCAAGACGGCGCGCGCCGAGACACTCGACATTTTCGGATCGGGCAAGGACGAAGGTGGAGTCACTACCCAACTCGTCGAAAAGCGCGGCCGTGGAGGCCGCGGTCGAGATCGCGACGGTGACGGGCGCGGTCGTGGCCGAGGTGACGGCAAGGGTCGAGGCCGCGGGGACGGGCGAGGTCGTGGTCGCGGTGACGGCAAGGGTCGAGGCGACGGTGACAACCGAGGACGCGGTGACAACCGAGGTCGCGGCGATGGTCGTGGCCGAGGTGACGGCAAGGGTCGAGGACGCAGCGACAACCGAGGTCGCGGCGACCAGCAGCGAAACGACCGACCACGCCGAGAACGCTCCAAAGGCCCCGCACGCCCGAAGCCAAAGCGATTGCGAGCGCAGCGGACCCACCGAGACGCGGTCCTTCGTGGCCTTCCCGAAGAGAAGCAGCCACTCGCACGGATCGTCTTGCGAGATGGCGTCGCCGGTCTTCGCAAAGAGATCGAACAACAAAACGCCGAAGCCAAAGCCGATGGCCAGCTCGAGATTCCACCAAAGGTCCTCGAGGCTGTCGGAGAGAACCTTCTCCCCCGCCTGCGAAGCGCAGAATGGCGCGACAACGCAGAGGCGGCGATGGCTGGGATCAACGAAGTTGATCTTCGCGACCTCCGCAAGGTCGTCGTCGCTGCCGAGAACGGCGCCAAGGACGACGAGTCCCGCGCACTCGCCGAGGAACTCAAGACCGGGCTGCAAGCCAGGGTCGAAGCCGAACATGGCAAATGGCAGGCGGAGATCGCTTCGCTGCTCAAGGAGGGCCGCACTGTGCGTGCTCTGCGCCAGTCATCACGCCCTCCAAAGGCTGGATCGCCACTGCCTACCGATATGGCGTCACGCCTCGCCGAGGCCGCCTCAGCGGCAATGACGCCCGATACGACCGCAGATCGCTGGGGAACAGTGATGGATGCCGTGGCGTATTCGCCAGTTCGCCAGCAGGTCAAGCCGGTTGGCGTGCCCAACTCGATTACTGACGGTCTGCGTTCCAGCGCCAAGCGCTTGGCGAAACGAGTGCCTCATATCGCGGCGCTCATCAACCCGCCCGCACCTTCGGCTCCAGCAACACCGCCGCCTCCCGCTACTCCACCGACACCTCCTCCACCACCGCCGGCGCCCGCGCCAGCAGCGGTTGCCCCTGCAGAGGCTCCGGTTATGGAGGCCCCAGCTGATGAAACACCAGTGGTCGAGGCCTCCGTCGAGTCAGAGTCTGAGTAGACGCTGGGTCGATGCCTCGGGCGGTTTAGATCACCCGGTGGACGTGTATCGCCCGCGCGACCAATCCGAAGCTCTCGAAGAAGTTCTTCGATACCCGATCACCGGGTAGCGCACGAGAGTCCAACCCCTCGGCTCCCCAGTCCTTGGCGCGAGTTTCGATAGCGGCCATCAGCGCCGCGCCGACGCCGACCCCGCGAGCGTCCTCGTGGACCCACAAGCTGGTGATCGAGGCGATGGTGGTGCCGTCACCGAGCGCCGAGTGCTCGATAGCGCCATATCCGACCGACACCCCGTCGATCTCTCCAATGAGTAGCAGACGGTCCTGTGGGGCGTCTAGATAGCGCTCCCAATGCGACCGCCCAGTTGCCACGTTCCCGTTGAGCAGTGTGTCCAAGCGTCCGCCACGCGCGTCACGCTGTGCGTGGTGCGCCCGTTCATGGGCGGCCACGACAAATGCGAGGTCGTCGAAACCTGCTTCGCGAGTCGTTATTGCGAGGCTGGTGCTCACGAAGCCTTTCGCAGTTGCTCAACCTTTCGCAGGATCGTGACTCTGCCACGTCCGGCGGCTTCGTAGGTCGCGATCTGCTCACGTTCTTCGGGGGTGAGTTGGGCCAACATCTTTACGATCTGAGCGGCAGCCTGGCTGTCGTACTCCGCGATTGGGAGGTCCTCGTCTTGGGTGACGACCGTGGCCTTCGCTTTTGCCGGTTCGGCGGGCTGGTCGTCGGGGGTGAGGTCGATGCCGAAGATATCGACAATCACCTGTCCCATGTCGTTAAGC
>CAZTDG010000144.1:0-7389 GCA_964612655.1 uncultured Acidimicrobiales bacterium
ACTATTTCAGGACTCGGGTGAAGAAGGGCAGGGTCAGGGCCCAGACTTGGGTGGCGATGTCGGGGTCGTGTCGATGGCCGATGTCGCGCATGAATGCGTGCTGACCGTTGAACTCATGCCACGAAAACAGCACGTCGGCGTCGGTCATCTGGTCGTAGATTTCGCGTCGTCCGTCACGGGGGATGTGCGGGTCTTGTCGTCCCCAAACCATCAGCATCTCCGCTTCGATCTCGTTCGCCCGGTCGAGGGTTCCATCGTTACCGCCCTTGCCTAGCGATCGCTGCGAGAGGTCGGTGCCATAGAAGCTCGCCCCAGCGGTGATCTCGGGTTGGGTCACGCATGCCCGGAAGCTGAGATGGCCGCCGAGGCAGATGCCGAGAGCGCCGATCTTTCCGCTGCACGCCTCGTGTCCTTGGAGGTACTCGACGAGCGCTGCGGCGTCGTCGTCGAAGGACGACATCTCCTTTTCGGCCTTGAGCTCGTTGCCGCGCGCGGTGTCCTCCTTGTTGTATTCAAAGACCGTCCCCGGTTCCTCAAACTCGTGGTACACCTCGGGCGCGACGACTAGGAATCCGTGACCCGCCAGGTATTCGCCTGCGCGGCGGATCGGGGCGGTGACTTGATAGATCTCCGAGTACAAGATGATCGCCGGGTACTGCCCCTCGGCTACAGGACGATAGATGTGGGTCCGCATGGGGCCACGTGGAGTCGGAAGATCTGCGTGTTCTCCGGTTTGGTAAATCATGGCCGCTAGCTTTGACCATCGCTGCGGCCAAGACAACTCGGCCTCATCTAATCCTTTACTGCGGTTTTCGGTGGAGTGCTGATAATCGCCTCTATGACGACATCGGTTACCGAACTTCACCCACTACGCCTCGACCTCAGTGCTACGAACAACGCCCGCTGGCGAACCTGCTTCGAGGTTCTCGAAGACCAGCATGCGGAGGTCAGTTGCACCGACGTCGGGCCACTCGCTCTCATCGTTGAGCGAGGACTGCGAGCCTCGCTGCCCACCTTCCAGATCGGCGAGACCGGAACGGGTGCCCACCTCATCGAAGCCGCGGCGAAAGTTGGCGATCCTGACTACGTCGAGGCGCTGCGGCTATTCGTGAAAGAAGAACAGGAGCACGCTCGGTTGCTCGCCCTCGTCTGCAACTCGCTCGATATCGAGATGCTCGACTCGCATTGGACCGATGGCGTGTTCCAGTTCGTACGGCGCGCCTTTGGGCTCCGTGGCGAAGTCCTCACCCTGCTCGTCGCAGAGTTTGTTTCGAACCGGTTCTACGAACTGTTGGCCGATGGGGTTGGCGAGCCGACGCTTGCGGCCATCTTCCGCGGCATCCACGAAGACGAAGTCCGCCACCTCGACTTCCACGCCGCGACCCTTCCCGAACATCTGGACCGCTGGCCAACCCCGATCTGGTCGCTCGCTCGAGCTATCTGGCTGACGCTCATCGTCGGTTCCACCGCAGTTGTGGCCATCGACCACCGTCGAGCGATCCGCGCCTGTGGATCTACGCCGCTGCGATTCTTTCGAGACGTCACCCAGACGCTTCGAGAGCAACACGGTCGTTTCTTCACCCCGCGCAACGACTGAAACCCGTCAACTTCGCAATGCACCGTAGGCTGCGGCGGTGCATCGGCTCGTTTACCTCAGCTATCTCTGCATGGTGGCCTCAGCGGGCGTCACGTTCGTCTTCCTCGAAGACGTCGAGCAGCTCTATGGCATTCCTGCGTGGGGCATCGGGCTGATCTCTTCGCTCGCGTTCCTCACCGCGGTGATATCGGCGCTACTCATCGCGCCACTCGGTGATCGGGGTTTGCTTCGAGCCTTGGGGATCTTTGCCTTTGCTGCAGCGATCGCTGGCAATCTCTGGATCGGGTTCGCGACCGAACTGTGGAGCCTGGCGGCAAGTCGCGGATTGGGCGGCCTTGGGGTTGGCGTCTTCGCGGTAGTTGGTCGCAAGGCGTTGATCGGCGAAACCACCGATGGCGGCGCCGAGAAGATCGGCGGCTTCGTCTCTGCGGCCGTGGCCGGATTCATCGGCGGCCCAGCACTCGGCGCCTGGCTCGGAGAGCTGGGCGGCATCGAGACCCCGTACTTGGCGATCTCGGGTGCCCTGATTTTGCTCGCAGTTCCGACCATCAAATACTTGGTCAGCGTTCCTATTGCAGTGAGTGAACGCACCACGGTCGCCAACATGATTCCGCTCTTCAAGTCTCGCAAGGTCCGAGCCGCCACCGCGGGCTATGTGGCCGTCTTCTTCAACATCGGCGTCTTCGATGCCACGGTCGATGAATACTTGACCGGCTTGGGGGCCTCCAACGCGCAGGTAGGCCTTATTTTGATCATTGTCGGCGCGCCGTTGCTGTTCATTCCCCGCCTCGCTGGCCGCGCTGTCGACACGAGCTCCAGAACCACACAGTTTCTGCTCATCGCGCTCGCGATCTTCGTCCCGATCGTGCTGACCCTCGGAGTCTGGGAAGGAATCGCTGTCTTCACCGTCCTGGCCTTCTTGCAGACGACGACGGAAAGCGTGATCTTTCCGGCAGCTAACCGGCTAGTGATCGACGAAGCTGGCGCTGCGAACTCCGCTGTCGGCACCAGCATGCTCGACGCCACGGGCTCGCTCGCTGGTGGCATCTCGGCATTCTTCGCGCCGATTCTTTTTGACCTGACCGATGGCCCGCTCGGGTCGTTCGGAGGCTCGGGTCTGGTGTGTCTTGGGCTCCTGTTCGTCGCCTGGACCAACGCCCGCGCAGACACGCAACCAAACGTCGAGGCCTGACCTGCATTACCGTCGACAGACCCGGTAACGCGACAGAGCGCCGATGCTGGCCCGGCGTAGCGCCAGGCGAGCATCGACGCTCTATCTCTTCCCCCAAATGGTACGAGTTAGACGGTGACCTCGTCTTCACGTCGGCGGCTCGTGTACACGAAGGCGCCTCCGCTGATCAGCAGTGCAGCGCCGAGGGCTCCGAGGAGCTCAGACGATGCGCCGGTCACAGCCAACTGTGGTTCAGCCGGTGGCATCAAGATGCCCTCGATGACGTGGATCACGCCGTTGCTGCCCTCAAGGTCAACAGTGACGATCTCGATGCCGTTGACCGCTCCGTCAGCGACGGTTAGCTGAAGTCCGGTCGAGGTGGTGAGCGTTGCACCATCTTCAAGGTCGGCTGCGGTGAACGTTCCTGGAACAACGTGGAAGCCGAGAAGCGACTGCGCAAGCAGCGGATCGTCGGTTACCTGCATCACCAGGTCCGGGTTAGCTTCAAGCGCGGTAACCGCTCCTGAGTCGCTCGGCAAGAACACCGTGACTGGACCGTCGGCCGACAGTGCGTCGTTGAGGCCGAGTGGGCCAAGCACACCGGCAACCGTTGGCGAGGTTGCGCCAGCGATAGCGGCGAGGTTCTGTACCTCAGGCTCTGCCTCGGTCGTCGTGGTGGTCTCCGGAGCTTCCGTGGTCGTGGTGGTCTCTGGAGCCTCGGTCGTCGTGGTCTCTGGTGCCTCGGTCGTGGTGGTCTCTTCTTCCTCCACTGCCTCGGTCGTGGTCGAAGCGACAGGCTCTGCTGTAGCGTCGCCGTCGCCACCGAAGTTGCACTGGCTCAGGATCAAACCGAGGATCACGATGGCAGCGATGAGGGCGAGCAGCCACCACCACTTGCTCAAGCAACCTGCGAGGCCCGCACCGTCGTCATCGTCGTCGTCACGTTGAACTTCGTTGCGAATCGAAGCTCCGGCAGCAGCGCCACCGGCGGTACCAGCAGCAACCTTGCGGCCCCCGCTGACACTTACTTCTTCACGTTCGATGTTGGCTGACGGGCGAGATACCGAAGCGCTAGCGCCCGATACCGCTCCTGTGGCCTTGCCACTGATGCCACCAGCAGCGCCGGATACCTTGCCGGTCACGTCACCAGCAGCGCCGGTGACCTTTCCAGTCACATCACCAGCAGCGCCGGTGACCTTGCCGAGCGCATCCTTGCCACCAGCTGCGGCTAGTCCCGCAGCTCCAGCTACGCCAGCAGCTCCTGCCGCAGCAGCGCCGCCGATACCGATGCCCTTGCCATCTGGCATGTCGGGCATCTTGCCCTCAGGCATGTCGGGCATCTTGCCCTCAGGCATGTCGGGCATCTTGCCCTCTGGCATGTCGGGCATCTTGCCCTTAGGCATGTCTGGCATGGACGCGTCTTGAATCTTGGCATCAGGCATCGATGCATCGATGCCATCGCCCTTGCCGGACAGGCTGGCTGCCGCGGCACCTGCAACGCCAGCGGCGCCGGCGATTCCAGCAGCTTTCGCGCCGCCAGAGATCCCGGAACCAGAACCAGAAATTCCAGAACCAGAGATGGTGGAGTCGCCGTCGACGGTGATTTCACCTTCGCTGGATGCTGCGGCTGCACCTGCTACGCCTGCAGCTCCTGCGACACCCGCAGCTCCTGCTGCGGCCGCGCCGGATGTGCCTGCTGAGCCAGCGGCACCAGCACCCGAGCCCGAACCTGAGCCCATGGCAGCGCTGCGGTTCGCATTGACCGTTGCTACATCACATGGGTGGTTGGCAGCGCCAGGTTCAAAGTCAGCGCTCCTGGAGCCTTGTGGGTGGCTGCCTGCCAGCTTGAAGCCAGCTGCTTCTGCGGCGGAGGGTGAGTCAAACCACACCTCAGCCTTGGTTTGCGCGTACCCACTCGAGTCAGGTCGGTGGTACTTCTGAGAGTCCACATTGCCTTTGATTGGGTAACACGCGGGCATCTTCATCGGATCAGCAAGCGGTGCATGCGATCCAGGCCCATAGGGATGACTTTTCGCGTCCATTGTTCCTCTCTCCCCCGCCGGTCATCCGGATCTTTGCGCCCTCTTACCTTTGAGGCCAACCCGCGCCTTCACATTTCGTCGACATTCTCAAATCCGGCCGCCGAACGTAGTTCCAACTCCACCAAATACCGCACATTGTGACTTCGGGTGATGTGGCTCCGGTCCGCCTGCTGCGTCGAACTACGCGGCTTGGCCTACTCTTAAAACGTGCAGCGAATCGATGCCGTTCTCCTGGCTGGTGTGGGCATATTGTCCGTCCACCAAGGCGCCTACACGCTTACCGCGCTCACCGGGACCGAGAGTTCAATCGCCCACGGCCATTTGCAAACGGCATGGCTGCTCGCCTCGCTCGGCCTACTCGGGGTTCTCGCCCGCTCGGTACTTCGGTCGGTGAAGGCCCGCACGAGCGAAGACGTCTCGGAACTGGCCTTGTTTGGATGGATCGCAACGGGCTACTTCGTCCTCGAACAGGTCGAACGCCAATGGGACGGATACGGGGCACTCACCCTCTTCTCCGAGCCCGTCTTTTGGGTCGGCCTCGCCCTCGCCCCACTCGTCGCCCTCGCCCTCAGTTGGTCCCTCCGATCGCTGGAAACCGCGCTCCATAACTACGTACGCAGCCAGCCTCGAGTGCCTCGATCACGAGATTGCACAGCACCTTCGACGTCGCAAACCGATCGCATCCCGGTCGCCCAGTTTCTCCTTCGGTCGGCACCGCGACGCGGCCCCCCTTCGGTCTTGTTCATCTAACTCAGGCGCGCTGATCAGCGTGCCTGCACCGAACAAAACCGAAAGGAGCCCAACAACATATGGGTACGAAATTCTTGCGCTTAGTCAGCGCACTCTTTGCACTAGCGCTCATCGCATCAGCATGCGGTGGCGCCGCTACCGAAACCGCAGCGACAGATGAAGAAACAGCGGCCGCAGAACTCGCGGTCGAAGAAAATGCGGCAGCAGAAGCCGCGGCTGAGCAAACAGCGGTCCAAGAAGCAGCGGTCGACGCAGCCGCGGTCGAGCAACCGGCCCAAGACACAACAGCGGTTGTCGCAGAACCTCCGGTCGATGACACAACACCAGCGGTGGTGGAAGAACCTGCGGTCGAAGAACCAGTAGTCGAAGAACCAACCGCTGAGCCGGAGGTCGACCTTTCGGTCGCCGCAGTCTTCGCTGCCGGCAACGTCACCCTCGACGCTGACCAGCGCATCGAAGCATCGGTCGGCGATGTGGTAACCCTAACCATCGACTCCGACGTCACCGAGGAGGTCCATCTCCATGGCTATGAAATCTTCGCCGACGTAGTCCCGGGCGAGACGACCACGGTGACGTTCACTGCCGATACCCCCGGCCGCTTCGAAATCGAGTTCGAGACATCGCATGCGTTCATCGCTGAACTCGTCGTCTCCTAAGTAGTCACCAATGCTTGAGTTATTGATCGCTCACGGCGTCGGCTCTCGCGGCACGCTTCCGCTCCCGTGGTGGCAGTTCGCGTGGGCCGCCATCGTGGCGCTCGGTCTGTCGTTCGTGGGTCTCGGTTCGTTCTGGCGCACCCCGCACCTCACCGCCGAGGCTCCACGACGAACAATTTCGGGTACCGCCGTGCCGCTCACCATTGCCGAGTGGGCACTACGCATCGTGGGACTCGTGATCTACGGGCTCACCATGGCAGCGGGGCTGTTCGGTACCGACATTGCCGGCGAGTCCGTGAACCTCGCGCCGGTCACGATCTATGTGATGGTGTGGGTCGCCGTGCCGATCTTCTCCGCCGTATTCGGCGACTTCTGGAGTGCGCTCAATCCGTTCGAAACCATCGGAAAGCTGTTCCCCGAATCACGTCGTGAGGCACCTGATCATCACTGGGTAGCAGGAGGCCTGCTGTTCGGGTTCCTCGTCTTGGAGCTCGTTCACCCGAGTGGCGACAGCCCGCGGATCCTGGGCTGGGGGATGGTCGTGTACAGCGTGGTCATGGTCGGTGGTCTGGCCGTGTACGGACGGGTGTGGCTCGAACGAGCCGATGGCCTCGCGCTGTTGTTTCGCACCATCGCCGCCATCTCTCCTTTCGGCCGACATGAATCCGGAAATCTCGTACTCCGACGGCCGATGTCAGAATTGTCGAACCTCACGGTCCGACCCGGAACCGCCATTGCGTTCCTCGTCGTGCTCGGCGGAACGTCCTTTGATGGGTTCAGTGAAAGCCCACTATTCACCGACATCATCGGTCGACCTCGAGGATGGGTTGCCTTCCCGCCGCTATTCATCGGGCTGATCATCATGATTGGCATAGCGGCGATCTTGTTCTGGATCGGATCGCAAGCCACCGCCAAGGTCACCGGTCTGTCCCATCAGGCAGCATCCGATCTGTTCGCGCCTTCGCTTTTGCCGATCGTTTGGGCCTATGCAGTTGCGCACTATGCACAACTGCTCGTCGATCAAAGTCAGAGCTTTTGGTTTCGGCTGTCCAACCCCTTCGGCAACTTCGATGACGCCGGAAACCCCACGACGAACTGGTTCGGCGCAGCCGACGGCGTCGTCGACTTGAATGTGATCGACGTGAACATCATCGCGTGGGTGCAGGCGATCTC
>CAZTDG010000145.1:0-7335 GCA_964612655.1 uncultured Acidimicrobiales bacterium
CGACTACGTCGATGAACTCCCCGAGGATCTCAACGCGGTCGATTTCGTCGGGCCGTACCTGTTCCCCAACAACTCCAAGCGCCGGATCCCCGGCCTTCTGTATCTGCTGATCGCCGCTGGCGTGCTGGTGGCGTGGTTTCTCCGAGGGGACGACCCATCACCCTTGCTTAACGGTGGCGTCATCATCGCGGCCATTGGCCTCGCTCTTGTCGGGCTGTATCACCTGCAAGGCGGCTGGAACCTCGAGGTCGACGAGCAAGACGCCCTCGTGGAAGCGACCAAGGCTGTCGGTTTCCCGGTCGGGCACGCCTCTGCCCAGATGGCGTGGCGTGGGCTCCGCAGCAGGCCGACGTGGCGGATCCTGCTCTATTCGAACGAGTCCCCGCCGGCGAGTCGTGGCTTCGTCATGGTCGACGGTGTCGATGGCGAAGTGATCAACACCCTCGTCGAGGACAATCCCGAAGACTGGTCAGCGCTCGAACCCCAAGGCGAGCAATTGGACCAAACGCAGTCGGAGCAAACGGAGCAGCCGAGCTAATCGGCCAACTGCTGTACGAGTCGTTCGACGATCGCGAGCCGGTTCGCTGCTACCCGGCTTGTGCCTTGAGCAATCTGGAGCAGGGTCAATGACGTCGACCCAGCATTGGTGGTCTTATTCCAGTCTTGGGTGTTGATGGCCTCAAGTTCTCCTGCGATCGCGTCCAGTTCGCTGAAGAGTTCATCCAGCCCGGCGCGAGTTGATGATGGCCAAGGACCCGACCCCAAATTTGCGGCTGCGGCCGCCACCTCAGAGTCGAGTGGTTCGGGGTTGTTGTAGGCCGTTGTTCGCAAAGCGGGGCGAAGGGTTCGAAGTTGAGTGATCGCCGCGCCGATGTGTTCGGCGATCGAGCCGTCATCGGTCTCTATCGCGAAGTAGTCCTCGATGTTCTTATCCGCCGAGACGTGCACGGCGTCCTTCCAGCGTCGTTGCATCGACTTAATCGAGGCGATGATTGCGGCGGGCTGCAAACGGTCGTAGCGATCCATGCGCCGATAGTACTCAAGGCGGGCAGCAAGGCGCGAAACACACGCGACCGCTAGCCTCAAGGGCAACAAGTGCGAGGGGTTTAGCAAATGTTTGACGGAAATATGAGGGATCAAGTCGATCGGGGTGTGCAACCGGTCGGCGCAGCTTTGGTTTCGGTGGGTGTTACCGCGGACATGATGACGCTTCTGGGAATCGCCATGTCGGCGGCCGCAGCGGTGGTTATTGGCTCGGGTTCGCTCGGCTGGGGCTTGGTCTTGATGATCGCAACCGGGTTGCCCGACCTGCTCGACGGTGCCGTAGCCAAAGCAGCGGGTACATCTTCAACTCGCGGGGCCTACTTCGACTCGGTGTCGGATCGCCTCAGCGACATCATGGTGTTTAGCGGTGTGGCTTGGTATCTGTCGGTGTTTCGTGACGGCCAGATCCACATGCTTCCCGTCGCTGTTATGGGCTTGGCGATTATGACGTCCTACCAGCGGGCCAAGGCCGAGTCGCTTGGTTTCGATGCCAAAGGCGGCCTTATGGAGCGCGCTGAGCGCTTTATCGCTCTGGGCATCGGCCTGTTCCTTGGCGCGGTGTTCAGCGACGGCTGGTTGATCGCTGTTCTGTGGATCATGTTCGTGTTGACCGCAATCACCGCCCTCCAGCGATTCTTCAAAGTGTGGAAGCAGGCCAGCGTTGACCGCCCGACCCCTCCACCATCTACCTTCGCTCGTCGCCGTTCGCGAGAAGCACGTCGAACAACTCGCGAGCCGCTCGCAAATCGCTGGCGTCCACGCGACCGCCGTTAATCGTCAGCTACTGATCCGCAGGAGATTTGTCGAATAGTGCGCTCTCTGCGACCGTCAACGCTTGAGCTCTACCAAGCCGCATCGTTCCTCGCGGAAAAGCTGCCGACCCGAGTCACCCATGGCGCCGTCTCACTGGGAGGTCAGATCGGTGCGAACTTGGCGGGTGATCGTCGCCTTATTCTCGAACGCAACCTCGAACGCGCTGGCTTGGCAATGTCTGGAGAGGCTCAGCGTCGAGCGGCTGTAGGCCGTGCGTTGGCCAGTTATGGCCGGTACTACGTCGATAGTTTCCGGTTGCCGAGCCTGTCGCCGACCGAAGTAGACGCGGGCTTTCGCCACGTCGGCTTTGAGCACATTCAGAAGGCCGTTGCCGATGATGACACCAGCCCTCTCTTGGTCTTGCCCCATCTCGGTGGCTGGGAATGGGCTGGCTTCTGGTTGGCGACCCAGCACCAATTGCCGGTGACCGTCGTGGTGGAGACCATCGAACCTCCGGAACTCTTCGATTGGTTTATGGAGTACCGGGAGTCGATCGGGTATCGGGTGATTCCCGCCGACGGCCAGGCCGGTCCAGAGGTGGTCCGGTCGTTGAACGAGAACCGGGTGACGTGCTTGATGGCCGACCGGGTTGTCGGGGACGTATCTGCGGTCGCGGTCGAATTCTTCGGCGAGAAGACGCTTCTTCCCGCCGGTCCCGCAACGCTGGCCTTGCGCACCGGTGCCTCACTCATCCCGACGGCGGTGTATTTCGAAGACGACTATCACTTCGCTCATGCGATGGCGCCTGTACCCGCCGAACGTGAAGGCAAGTTTCGTCAAGACGTGCAGCGTGTCACCCAACTGATGGCCAACGACCTGGAAGCGCTCATCAAGGCGGCACCTGAACAATGGCATTTGCTGCAACCGAATTGGCCCAGTGACTTTCGGGCCTTGGGCCGGCCGCTTCCCGAACGCTACGCGGGGTTGTAATGCGCATCGGGATGATCAGCCCGTACTCGCTGAGCGTGCCTGGAGGGGTGCAGAACCAGATCTTGTCGCTCGGTCGAGCGCTTCGTCAGCGCGGCGTGTCCGTGCGGGTCCTCGGTCCCTGCGATGGTCCACCACCAGAGTCGTTCGTAACCCCGCTCGGAAACTCTGTCCCGACAGGAGCGAACGGTTCGGTCGCGCCTCTCGCCCCAGATCCTGCCGCGCAGCTCCGAACCATGCGGGCGCTTCGCGATGAAGAGTTTGACCTGCTACATCTGCACGAACCGATGGCGCCCGGTCCAACCATGACCGCGATGCTCGTCAAGTCGTCGCCGATCGTCGCCACCTTTCACGCCGCCGGACGGAGTCGGGCCTATGAAGTGTTCAGGCCGTTCACCACGAGGGGAGCCAACCGCATCGATATCCGCTTCGCAGTCTCCGACGACGCCGAAGCGCTCGCACATCGTTGGCTTGGCGGAACCTATGAGCGCGCGTTCAACGGTGTTGAAGTCGATCGCTTTCGCAAAGAGCCACGCACAGTCAACGACACGCCCGTGGTCTTCTTCTTGGCCCGCCACGAAGACCGCAAAGGGCTAGCCGTCCTCTTGGAGGCCTTTGCCCGCCTCGACGTTCCGTGCGCGTTGTGGGTAGGCGGCTCTGGCCCGGAGACCGATGCGTTACGCCAGAAATTCGACGGGGACGACCGGATCGAGTGGCTGGGCGAGATCGATGATGACGAAAAGGTCAAACGGATGCGGCGGGCAGACATCTTCTGCGCACCGTCGTTGCACGGCGAGTCCTTCGGCATCGTTTTGCTCGAAGCGATGGCGGCCGAAACAACCGTGATCGCCTCAGCATTATCGGGCTACCGGAAAGTCGTTGAATGTCCCAACGGCAAAGCCGCTGGGAGGCTCATCGAACCTGGGTCGGCCGAAGAGCTTCGCTCGGGCTTGCGTGAGCTACTCAACGACCCCGAGCAACGCGAAGCGCTGGTTCGGGTCGGCGCGGACCGGGTGACGGCTTTCTCTATGACTCGATTGGCCGATCTATATACGGCGGCCTATCAACGACTGCTCAACTGACCGGTCGGATTTGTGGGCGATGGGGCGTCGCTCGGGCGGCGCCGGTCTATCATGAGTGCGCCTAGCCGCCAGAGGAAACTGTGCTCGTTCGACTTCTCACAATCTTTGCGTTGCCCATCGTGGCCGCTGCGTTGCTGTTCGTCCTTCTCGGCCTTTTTGTGTGGTGGCCGTTCTACTTGCTCGCTCTCCCAGCAGCCGCTCTCGTGCTGTGGTTCTTCTACAATCGTGCCGATCAAGCGATCCTGGGCAAACTCGATGCCCGCAACCTCGGAGAACGCGAAGGTGAGCGCTTTCGGAGCACGGTCGAGAGCCTGACGCTGCAGAGCGGCATCGATCACCCAAACCTGTTCGTCATTGACTCCAAAGCGTGCAATTTGGCTGCGATCGAAGGTAAAGAGTCAGCGCTCGTCGCCACATCAGGATTGCTCGAGACCCTCGACGTCTTGGAGCTGGAGGGCGTTGTCGCCCACGGCCTCACAAAACTGTCGTCGGGAACGTTGAATTATGAGACACTCGCCGCCTCGGCAACCCCCTTCATAACCGGCTGGCAGTACAACAAGGCCCGCGAGTGGGGTTCGGGCGACGCAGGAGTTCTTGCCTATGACATCTCTGGTGTCGGGCTGACCCGGTATCCACCGGGACTACGTTCCGCATTGGAACGAATCGACGGGCGGTCGACTGACATAGCGGGAGGCGAATCGCTGGGTGCTGCCTGGCTCGTGCCTCCTGCGGGACAGCGTGTCCCGCTAGATCACCGAATCGAAGTCCTCTGGGAGTTGTAATGCTGAAACTGATCCGATCTATTGCGCTCCTTTGCGCGCTCGCACTGTTTGCAGCGGCCTGCGGTGGCGGCGAGGACGAAGTCGCTGACGACGTTTCGTCTGCAGAAGAGGTCGAGCAGACGTCGACTACGACGACCGCGGCCCCAGAAACCACGACCACAGAGGCGACGACCACAGAGGCGACGACCACTACCACCGAGGCTCCGAGCGGCCCAGCGTTTCCGCTGTCGGGTGTGGTCATTCCCGATGACGCGACGAGCGATCATCCCGCCGTCGTGGTCAAGATCTCGAACAACGACACGACCGCACGGGCGGCCTTGCTCGGGCTCAACGAAGCCGACGTGGTGTTTGAGGAGCGAATTGAGCAGCAAGCCACCCGCTTCGCCGCAGTGTTCCACTCATCGCTTCCGACCGAGGTCGGTTCGGTGCGCTCGGCCAGGACCTCCGACATCGACATCATCGCGAACCTGAACCGGCCGGTCTTCGCCTTCTCGGGAGCGAACGACGGAGTGAACGCTCAGGTACGCCAAGCCGAAAACGAAGGATTGCTGGTCCGAGCGAGCAACGAACTCGCCGACCCGCAGTTCCGGCGCATCTCTGAATTCAGGGCGCCGAACAACTTGGTAGTCGACACGGTTGGCTTGCTGGACAAAGCGACCGACAGCGACGCCCCGACGCCGATCTTCGATTTCAGCGACAACGTTGTTGAGCTTGGTACCGCGTCCCCAGGTGCGCGAGTGGAAGCACGTTCTGAAGCGATCTTCGTCTGGTCTGAAACCGCCGGCGGTTATCTGCGTTTCGAGAACGGTCAGCAGTTGGTGGGACGCAACGGCGCACCTTTGGTTTCCCAGAACGTGGTCGTTATGACGACCACCTACGTTCCCAGCCAGATCGACGCACAATCCAGGGATGCGATCACGGTCGGCTCGAACCCGGTCACGATCTATGCGAACGGTTCACGGGTTGAAGGAACATGGACCCGCGAGTTCACTCGGGACGGCTACACCTTCGAGACCCCCGATGGCCAGACCATCGGACTGGCCCCAGGCCAAACATGGGTATCGCTCGCTCCAGCGGGCACCAGTTTCGAGCTCGGCCAACTCGGTGCCACGGCGCTTCTCAATCGCTGAGCCCACACGCTCGGCATCGATAGCCGAATTTATCCCGAGTTCGCCATGGCCCTTCTCGAAAGGTATCGGTAGGCTGGCCGGATGGCTGACGACTCGACCAACAACGCAACCGGCACCCAACTCGTCAAGCGCGGGTTAGCGGAAATGCTCAAGGGCGGCGTCATTATGGACGTCGTCAACCCTGAGCAAGCAAAGATCGCCGAGGACGCCGGAGCGACTGCGGTTATGGCCCTCGAACGGGTCCCCGCAGACATCCGAGTCGACGGTGGCGTGGCTCGTATGAGCGACCCCGAGATGATCGAGGGAATTCAGGCGGTTTGCACCATCCCAGTGATGGCAAAGGCCCGCATCGGTCATTTCGTTGAAGCACAAATTCTGCAAGCCCTCGGAGTCGACTACATCGACGAGTCCGAGGTACTTACCCCCGCCGACGAGGCCCATCACATCGACAAGTGGGCCTTCGATGCCCCGTTCGTATGTGGCGCTACCAACCTGGGCGAAGCGTTGCGACGGATCTCTGAAGGTGCGTGCATGATTCGTTCAAAGGGTGAGGCCGGAACCGGCGACGTCGTGCAGGCCGTGCGACACCTGCGCTCCATCCTCGGAGACATCAAGAAGGTCACCCAAGCCGATCAAGCCGAATTGTTCGATTGGGCCAAGAACCTCCAGGCTCCGCTGCCGTTGGTTCGCGAGATCGCCGAGACGGGCAAGCTTCCTGTCCCCATGTTCTGCGCTGGCGGCCTCGCCACTCCTGCCGACGCCGCGCTCGCGATGCAGCTCGGTGCCGAAGCGGTGTTCGTTGGATCGGGAATCTTCAAGAGTGAAGATCCTGCACCTCGGGCACGCGCGATTGTTGAGGCGACCACGAACTTCAACGACCCTGACATCCTGGCCAAGGTTTCGCGAGGTCTCGGAGCGCCCATGACCGGCATCGGTATGGACGAACTCGACGTGAAGTACGAAGATCGCGGCTGGTGATCGTCGGCGTTCTGGCGCTTCAGGGAGCCTTCGCTGCCCACATCGAGAAGCTGCAGGCTCTGGGCGCCGAAACCCGTGAGGTGCGCCTGCCAGCGCACATGGACGACGTAGACGCCCTTGTGATGCCCGGTGGGGAGTCGACGACCATGTCGATGCTCCTCGAGTCCTCAGGGCTCTTTCCGGTCATTGAGCAGCGTCTCACTGACGGTATGGCCGTGTTTGGCACGTGTGCGGGGATGATCTTGCTGTCCGAAGACATCGAAGACGGGCGACCCGACCAGCGCAGCTTTGCCCGGCTTGGGATCACCGTGCAGCGCAACGGCTACGGACGCCAGATCGATAGTTTCGAATCCGAGCTGGCAATCGACGGGATCCAAGACCCCGTGCACGGAGTGTTTATTCGGGCGCCTCGGATTGTGAAGGCCGACCCTTCGGTCACGGTATTGGCAACGGAACGAGACGATCCGGTGTTGGTCCGTGAAGGCAATGCGCTCGCATCTAGCTTTCACCCTGAACTTTCTCAGGATGATCGGATCCACCGGCTCTTCCTAGAATCGGTGGCGTAGTAAGATCGAGTAC
>CAZTDG010000146.1:0-7332 GCA_964612655.1 uncultured Acidimicrobiales bacterium
CTTGGAGACCCGCTAGAGCGTTTTCATCCGCAGCGAAGCAAGGAGGAAAAGGCAGGTTTGCGGCAGGCGCCCAAGCGCCTGACGCAATACGAGCACCCCCAACGGGATTTGAACCCGTGTTACCTGCGTGAAAGGCAGGCGTCCTAGGCCGCTGGACGATGGGGGCCGGTGGTTCACCGAAGTGAACCGGGAGACTACGATACCGGACTCGCCCGCGCGATCCATACTGATTTCGCCAGCTTTGGCTGCGGGCGGTTTTCGGTGACATCGTGTCGCGGTGAGGATTGAGGTGACCGCCGACACACGCCCGTGGCGTAACGAGTCGTTCTGGTCGGGGACGCGCGTCCCTGTCACCGAAGCGACGGGCCTTGATCCGGCTGCCTATACCAGCGACGCGTTCTTCGAGGACGAGCAGTCAGAGGTCTTCGAACGGGCCTGGGTGTGTATCGGACTTGCCGCCGAAACGGTGCCCGGCAAGATGTTGGTTCGAAACGTTGGTCGTCGTTCGATTCTCGTCACCCGTGACCAGGACGGATCATTGCACGGCCACCTCAACTCGTGTCGCCATCGCGGAACGGAGCTGGCCGAAGCCGACTGCGACGTCGCAAACACGATCCGGTGCCCGTATCACCGATGGGGATACGCGCTCGATGGGTCCTTGAAGTCCACACCTCGCTTTGAGGATGTCCCGCGAGATGACTTCGATCCGGCGGATCATCACCTCGTTCCGGTTCGGGTCGAAACCTGGGGGGTGCTCTTGTTCGCGTGTCTGTCGGACGAGACGGTCCCGCTGCACGATTGGCTCGGGGATTTGCCGGAGCGGATGGATGGCTACGGGCTGGACGAATGGCATGTCGCGGAGACGCAGTCGCTCGACATCTCGGCGAACTGGAAACTCATTAGCGAAAACTTCCAGGAGTATTACCACCTCACGTGGGTGCACCCGGAGCTCGCCAAGGTGTCGCGAGTTGACGATCACTACCGTTACCAGGGCTCGGGGATGTACTGCGGTCAGACCACAACGCCCGTCAGCGGCGACGACCGCGATGACTGGCTCACCCTCCCGCCAGCGGTTGGGCTCGATGCCAGCGATTCGGTCAGCGGCCGGTTCGTGGCGATCTTTCCCAACGTGTTGTTGTCGGTGTTACCGAACCATGTGTTCGTTATGCAACTCGACCCCGCCTCCCCCGGCCTCACCCGCGAGCGATGCACCTGGCTGCTTCCACCGGGCAGCGACCCGACCGAGGAGGCCTTCGGGCAAACACGCACGTTCTGGCTCGATGTCAACGCTGAAGACATCGACATCGTCGAACGCGGTCAGCGAGGCCTCACCAGGGGAACCGTCCCGGCCGGGCCCTTATCGCCCCGGTTTGAAGAACCGCTGCACCGGTTCCACAACATGTTGGCCGACCTCATGTTGTCGACCTCTACATCCACACTGTCGATCCCCGAAGGCGACGACGGTACGGTCGGATCCCGCTATGGCTCCGGTGCGAACCCCACTCCACCGACCATCGACAGGTAGGAGCTAGGGCAGGGTGTCGAGGTCGGCGTCGGTTACGAGACCCGACGAGATCGCGTGATCGACCAGGCGAGCCCGACGGTCGACAGCCTCAAATCCCTTTTCACCGCGCAACCCCCTGACCCCTTCGCTTGCGAGCCGAGCGCAGAGGTAGTCGAGCTTGCGATCGAGCTTCTTACCCGACCAACCGAGTCGATGAGCCACGGATGCATTCGCTGGTAGATCCGCTGGGTCGGCCGAGGAATCAACGAGACGGTTCTCCGCGAGCGCCGTGAGCAACAACTTCTGCTCGGCGTTCAGAGGAACGATCCCGAACTGTGTCGTCAGGTCGGCGTCGCTTTCCTCGTCGTCGACCGACGGGGGCATGAGTGGATCTTGACCGGGCCTCGTCCAACCCAGTTCGTAGTTGTTGGGCCCAGCCTCAAAACGGACCAGGCCACTCGGTTCGCTCAGCGCGGCAACCGAGTCCGGCGGCAGTCGCGAAACTCGACCGGTGCTGCCGACCAACGTCAACTGACCGTGTCGACTCTTGTTCGCCAGCCACCAGACACCGTCTTGATCAAAGAACGTCCCGACCGTCCGATGCATGTACTTGTTCGCATCGTCGATCTCGATGTCGGCGCTTCGACCGAAGGTGGTCACCGTTCCAGGCGCCGCCACAGTGAGTTCATCGATAAAGAAGATGTGCAGTTCGCTCACTGGACGGCCTGGCTGTCGATGATCGATTAGCTGAGGGCACCGATTGCCGCGTCGTAGTCGGGCTCGTCTGCGATTTCGCCGACGAGTTGGGCGTGGGCGACGTTGCCTGATTCGTCTACGACAACCACGGCTCGGGCGCAGAGGCCTTCGAGTGGGCCGTCGGTCATGCCGACGCCGTAGTCGTTCATGAACGATGCGCTCTTGAACGTCGATGCGTTCTTGACCGACTCGATTCCCTCGGCTCCACAGAAGCGCTTCTGAGCGAACGGCAGGTCGGCCGAGACGCAGAGCACTGCGGTGTTGTCGAGCGAACCAGCCCGTTCGTTGAAGGTGCGAACACTCTGGGCGCAAGTCGGTGTGTCTACGGACGGGAAGATGTTCAGCACGACCCGCTGGCCTGCGAAGTCCTCGAGCGAGATGGGTCCGAGGTCGTCGCCGGTGAGCGTGAATGCTGGTGCTGCGCTACCGACGGCTGGAAGATCTCCGGCGGTGCTGACGGGGTTGCCTCGAAGTGCGGTCTGAGCCATGGGATTGTCTCCTGATCTAAGTTTCTCGACGTCACGCTAGCCCGAACTGCTAGACCAAGTGCATGGGGAGCGCGGCGGAGATACAGCGAGCAACATCGGCAGCTGAGCTCCTGACCGCGACTCGCACTTCGGGTGAGCGCCTCCAATCGCTCGGCGAACATGCTCCGCTTTCGGTTTCCGACGCCCACCTGATCGCTGACCTTCACGCCGAGCAGATGGCACGAGCCACCGTTGGTTGGAAGGTCGGCGCCACGTCGACCTACGCCATGGAAGTCCTCAACTCGCCGGGGCCTTTCGCGGGCCGGATCTTCGATGGCGCGGTGCATCACACGGGTGCAACGGACCTGACCGGCGCGGTCTCCCCATCGATTGAGTGCGAGTTCGCCTTCTTTATTGGTACCGATCTGCCAGCTCGTCGTGATCGATACTCCGTGGCCGATGTTCGAGCTGCGACCGAAGCCGTCGCGCCTGCCATCGAGCTCGTCGATGCCCGCTTCGAAAACATGATGACGGTCGGTTACCTCAGCTTGATCGCCGACAGCGGAGCGAACGGCGGAGTGATCCTCGGCGAAAGGATCGATGCCGAGAACTTGCCCGAACTCAAAGACGTCACCATTCGCTGCGAGATCGATGACGAGCTCGTGAGCGAAGGTTCCGGGTCGGACATTCTCGGTGATCCGTGGCTCGCACTCGAATGGCTGGCGAACCATCTGGCGGCTCGCGGGTTGGGCCTACGGGAGGGCCAGTTCGTGATGTCGGGAACCTGCACTGGCATCAACTCGCTCAAGCCCGGTTCGTCGGTTCGAGCGACCTATGAGAACTTCGGCGAAGTAACCGCTTCCCACAGCTAGCCAACTAGGCGGCTACTGGGCGACTTGGCGTGGGGCGCAGGACGGTGGCGCCCAACCCGACGAGGATCACCAACGCAGGAATGATCTGTACCGGTGCGCCGCTGGTCCACATCTTGAGTGCCGTGGAGGTGAGAGCAGCGACCGCGACCATCGAAAGCAGCGAACCGTTCCATGGTCGACGGGGGGCGAGTAGCGCGTTGCGCTCGACCCGGTTCACTATCAACACGATGGCGCCAAGCACGATCGATGAACCGATGATCGTTGGGATCTTGAAGGCCCACCATTCGATGGAGCCAACCGCGTGGGCGGGGAGTCCGGTGGTGAAGAACATGGCCGCCGTGACAATCACCGCTGCGGTCATATGCCAGAGGTACACGCTCATCGCCACAGCGTTCGCTGCGACCACGCCGGCCCATGCTTTCGGGCGAGCCTGAAGAGCGGCCGAGATGCGAGGTGCTGCGGCGATGGCCGTAAGGCTGTATGCAGCGCCGAAGGTCATGAGCGCAAGCGTCGGTGGGTTGGTCGGCGAGTTCTCTAGACCCGGAACGTTGACCATGGAGACTGCCCACGGACCGCCGGAGAGCACCAGCCCAAGGGTGGCGGCCCACATCGTTGCGGCGAGTGCCACGAGGCGACGACCTGTCGGCAATAGACCATCACGCCATGCCATCCCGGCTACCTGGAAGATCAGCCATCCAAGGACCCAGTTGGCGTGTGGAAGTACAGCTACATCGAGGATGCGAAGAGCCTCGAAGGTGAGGAACGCTCCACCGATGAGCGCAGCGAAGCGAGCCGGGTTCGCCCGGAAGCGTGGAAGCACGAACGGCGCCAGAGCGGTATCGATGGTGTAGTTGGCCAGGAACCAGAGTGGAATCGCCGCCGCGTGCACGGCGATTACCGCGACAGCGAACTGCCCAACCGCTGCCCCGACTGCAAGAATCGTGAGCCACGTACCGGCGAGAACCACGGCCGGCGGCATCATCCGACGTAGGCGTGCGGCGATCCAATCCTGTGGGGTCCCGCCCTTGCGATTGTGCGAATCGAGCGACATGGCCGATGAGAAGCCACCGACCACGAAGAACAGCGGCATGACCTGCAACAGCCACGTCGCCCATCCGAGTTCGGGGACGAACTCGAGCGCATTGCCGCCTTGGAGCTCACCGGTTGCGTCTTCGACTGCAACGAGCGCCAACCAGTGACCGAATGCCACCGCCATCATGGCGAGCACTCGGTAGAAGTCGATGGCACGGTTGCGATCGGACTTGGTTTGAGCGGCGAGTTCGGCAACCGAGGGGGTGTTTTGGGTGGCCGTGGTAGGAGCGGTTTGCGTGGTCATAGCTTTATTACGCCAGATGGAGGCCCGATTGGACCCTGGGGATTTCCCCCAAAAACCCCTAGGGGATAGACCAGACTTGCGGGTGCAAGCCGTTTTTGCCCCATGTATTGCCTATGACCACAGCCAACCCAGATTCTCGACCCGCCCCGCTCGACGGCGATGGCGCGCTCGTTCGGAGCTTGCTGCGCGCCTTGGCTGCGTTCCGGGCGGTCGCGCTGACGTGGGCAATCGTGGGGTTGCTGTTCTCCCAAGATTTCCTCGAAGAGCCCTTGGCTGCAGCGATCGTGCTCGCGGCGATGGCCATTGTGACCATTCTTGTCAGCCCGCTGCCGGGACGCCCGCCGATTCTCGCCCCTGACCGTCTCCCCATACTCCTGCTCGAACTATCGATCGGCATCACGGCGCTGGTCGCCGACGGCTTCGTCTTCGACGATCTACGCCCGCAATCCTTGCCGTGGTCATGGCCGGCCGCAGGGATCATGCTGGCGGGAATTCTCTACGGCGCTCGATCTGGATTCGCGGCAGCCCTCGCCATTGGAGCGGCCAGTCTGATCACCGAAGAGGTGCTGCTCGTTCGTGACAATGGTTTCGTGACGTCGGTTTCGAAACTCGGCTTGTGGATCGTGGCGGGAACCATCGCCGGATACGTGGTTAGTCGTCTTCGACGTGCCGAGCAAGAGATCTCTATAGCTCGAGCCCGAGAAGGATTCGCCCGTGAGCTTCACGACGGCGTTCTGCAAACCCTCGCCGTGATTCAACGTCGTTCCGACGACTCCGAACTCGCCGCGCTCGCCCGCGATCAAGAGCACGACCTACGAAGCTTCATCTCCGGTCGCAGCGATTCCGACACCGTGCAATCGTTTGAACCGTCGGTCCGCGCGCTTGCCGCCCGTCACGAGCGTTTGTATCCCGGTTCGGTCGTCAACATCGTGGTGGCCAACGACCTGCCCGAACTCGACTCGGCCCACGTCGAGGCATTGTCGGGAGCCGTGGGTGAAGCACTCACCAACGCCGGCAAGCATGGAGCGGCAACCAAAATCACCGTCTATGCCGAGCCGACCGAGGATTCATTCCAACCACTTCCCGAAGACGCCTCGCGAGCTGCGGTCTTCGTGAGCGTGAAGGACAACGGCTCGGGATTCGACGTCGACGCGGTAACCGAACGAATCGGCTTGAGTGGATCGATTCGTGGACGCCTTACCGAGGCTGGTGGATTTGCCGATATCACTAGTGCCGTCGGTCGCGGTACCGAGGTGACATTGTGGTTGTGAAGGAGACTCGATCATGGCAGCGGTAAAGGTGGTAATCGCCGACGATCATGCGATTTGGCGATCGGGGCTTCGTGCGGACCTTGGCGACAACTTCACCGTCGTCGGTGAGGCGAGCGACGCCAAGGAAGCAATCGAGGTCATCGAAAAGACCGACCCCGACCTCGTGCTCTCCGATCTGCATATGCCCGAGGGCGGCGGCATCGCGCTGGCGAAAGCGGTCAGCGGGAAGGTTCCCGTCGTGATGTTGACGGTCTCAGAGGCAGAGTCCGACCTGCTCGACGCGATCGCTGCAGGAGCCCTGGGTTACCTGGTGAAGTCCAGCTCGCCCGACGAGTTACGCGAACAACTATGGAAAGCGTCCAAGGGTGAGCCCGTTTTCTCCGCATCGCTCGCCGCGCTAGTGCTCACGGAATTTCGCCGCCTCCACAAGGCTGAATCACCGGTGCAGGCCCTCTCGGAACGCGAACGCGAGGTCTTGCAATACGTGGCCCGTGGCCACACCTACAAAGAGGTCGGCGAAACGCTGTTCATCTCGGCGAAGACCGTCGAGAACCACGTACGTAACATCTTGAAGAAGCTACGACTGAATCGAAAGCAAGAGCTCATTCGATACGCCGTTGAGCACGGTATCGACTAGCCCGATTCGGCCTCATCATCAGGGGTCATTTCGAAGAACGTATGAATTAAGCGGTCATACAGCAACGCCAAGATCGACCAATTCTCGTCGGACGTTTCGGGGTGAGCAATGCCGTGGAAGTAGTCACTCGCTGGCAGCCCGAAACGCATCGACAGGCCTTCGAGCAGCGACGAGGAAGCGACCTCCAAAAGGTGCCACGCATCGTCGCCATATTCGGGACGAGGCCGCAACCCGAAGAACTTCGCCATCGGCTTGTACAGGGTTTCAATCGTTTCGTTTCGAAGCGTTTCTTCGGTTGTCTGCATCCATGCCAGAAGCTCTTCGTCGAGCAACGACGGTGAGTCACCGGTGTTCATGATCGTGCGGACCGCAAAGACGATTTGCCAGGGTCGAGATCCAAAGACGTTTTGCAGGTTTTTCGTCCTCGAGGTCCGAATCAGTTCTCGGAGAAGTTCGGGTCTACTCAGGCCCTCGGGCGGTGCTTCCATA
>CAZTDG010000147.1:0-7289 GCA_964612655.1 uncultured Acidimicrobiales bacterium
CTTCGCGATAGCGCTCGCACAGTTGGCCGTCATTCGCAAGCCCGATGTCGTGCACTGCAACGATTGGCACACGTCCACCGCCGTCGGCCGACTCCCCGCAGAGACGCCATCGGTTCTGACCGTCCACAACCTCGCCCACCAAGGCGCAACCGACGCTGAGTGGGCCCAAAAAGTTGGTGTTCACGGAAGGGCATTCCTTGAGAAGGGTGCATTCAACGCGCTTGCCGGCGGCATCAGCCTGGCCGACAAAGTTGTCATGGTTAGCCAGTCCTATGCGGCAGAAGCCGTTCGCCCTGCCACGGGATTCGGACTTCATGAGCGCCTGATCGCCCGCGGCGAGGACCTGGTCGGCATCCGCAACGGAATCGACCTCGGCCTGTGGCACCCAAGCACCGACCCGTTGTTGCCCTACAACTACGATCAAACTGATCTCTCAGGCAAGGAGCTCTGCCGCAAGGAACTGCTTTCCCTGACCGAACTCGCCGAAGACAAGGGTCCAGTGCTCGGTGTTGTTGCGCGCCTCGATCACCAAAAGGGAATCGACTTGGCTCTGTCGATGGCCCCGTTCTTAGAGAACCTCCATGCCCGCCTTGTAGTCATCGGTTCGGGTTCGATCGACCTGGCACGGTTAGCGCGACTCACCCAAACTCGCTTCCCCGATCGGGTGCATGTCTTTGACGGCTACGACGAACGCCTCGCGCACCTCGTCGTATCCGGCAGCGACCTCTTGTTAGTTCCAAGCCGGTTCGAACCGTGTGGGCTAACTCAGATGCAGGCGATGACGTGTGGAACGATCCCGGTCGTTACTGATGTCGGCGGGCTACGAGACACCGTCCTGGACATCGACGCGAATCGTCGTGCCGGAACGGGATACGTCGCTCGAGATGCCACGTCGATCTCACTTCTCGATGCTGTCCATCGTGCGGTTCGAGGATGGTCGAACCCTCGACGACGCGCCGCCATTCAACGTCGTGGCATGAACGCCGATTGGTCGTGGGCAAAGCCCGCTCGACGACACATGGACTTGTACGAGGAACTGATGGACGAACCGGCCATCACTCGCAAGTAACCCAAGTATTGACCGCGACGCACTAGAGATCGGCAAGACTCAGGTCGTGACCCACGACGACGTAGAACCGCGCAGTGCCTCCGAGGGCTTCCACGGCGTTGACCAATACCTTTTCAATGCTGGTGATCACACCCGCCTTTGGGAGAACCTCGGTGGGCGACTCGTCCATCGCGACGGAGTCGGCGGCGCACGCTTCTCGGTGTGGGCCCCCAACGCGATCGAGGTCAGCGTTATTGGCGACTTCAACGACTGGACCCACCCGGGCGAGGCCATGACCCCCGTTGGCTCCAGTGGCGTATGGGAAGGCTTCATCCCCGGCCTTGAGCACGGTGCGCGATACAAGTATCGAGTCGTGGGCGCGCAAGGAACGATCGTCGAGAAGGCCGACCCGCTTGCCTTCGAAGCCGAAGTCGCCCCCTCGACCGCATCTATTCTGAGCGACCTCAACCATGAGTGGTCCGACGATGCCTGGATGAGTTCACGCGCTGATCGCCATCGTGTGGATCAACCCATCTCGATCTATGAAGTTCACCTGGGCTCGTGGCGGCGCAGCGTGCCGAACAACGAGTTCTTGGGCTACACGGCACTAATCGATGCGCTCGTGAGCCACGTTACGGCGATGGAGTTCACCCACGTGGAACTCCTTCCGATCACCGAGCACCCGCTGTTTGGTTCCTGGGGCTACCAAACCACCGGCTACTTCGCCGCGACCTCTCGCTACGGCGGACCGCGAGAGCTCATGGATCTCATCGATGCCTTCCACAACGCGGAGATCGGGGTGATCCTCGATTGGGTCCCGTCGCACTTCCCCACCGATGCCTTCGCGCTCAACGCCTTCGACGGCACGTCGCTCTACGAACACGGCGATCCGCGCGAAGGCTTCCACCCAGACTGGAAGAGCGCCATCTTCAACTACGGCCGCCACGAAGTTCGTAGCTTCCTGCTGTCGAGCGCTCGATTCTGGCTGGAGGCCTTCCACATCGATGGCATTCGGGTCGATGCTGTGGCCTCGATGCTCTACCGCGACTACAGCCGCGGCGACGATTGGATTCCGAACCGCTACGGCGGCCGCGAGAACCTCGAAGCGATCGAGTTTCTCCAACAGCTCAACCACGAGATGTACGCCAACTTTCCCGACATCGTGATGATCGCCGAGGAGTCGACAGCATGGCCTGGGGTGACCCGTCCCACCAACCATGGCGGCCTGGGCTTTGGTTACAAGTGGGATATGGGGTGGATGAACGACACCCTCTCGTACTTCGAAGAGGAACCAGTCCACCGCAGCTATCACCACAACTTGCTGACGTTTCGTTCGATGTACGGGTTCACCGAGAACTTCATCCTCCCGCTCAGCCACGACGAAGTCGTGCACGGCAAGAGCTCGCTACTCAACAAGATGCCCGGCGACGAATGGCAGAAGTTCGCCAACCTTCGCGCACTGTTCGGCTATCAATACACCACCCCTGGCAAGAAGCTCCTTTTCATGGGAAGCGAACTGGCCCCATGGGATGAATGGGACCATGACGAAAGCCTCCCCTGGCACCTCACCGAGCTACCCAACCACGAAGGCATGGTCCAATGGGTGTCGGCGCTCAACCACGCGTACCGAACCATTCCTGCACTCCACGCGCTCGACACCGAGTCGGGTGGATTTCGTTGGATCGATGCCAACGACAGCGAACGAAGCATCTTGACGTTCATGCGAGAGAATGGCGCCGGCGACATCGTGATCGTGGCGCTGAATGCAACGCCGGTCCCGCGCACTGACGTCATGACCGGCGCCCCTGTTGCCGGCACCTGGAACCTCGCTTTGTGCAGCGACGACGTCAAATTTGGGGGCTCGGGCTTCTCACGCCCGTCGACCTATGACACCTCGCCCGAGCAGTTCAACGGCTACGAGCAGTCGATCTGGCTCACGTTGCCACCGCTGTCGCTCAGTATTCTTCGGCGCTCGCAGTAACCACTCCGGCGATTGGCCGGCGAAGACTCGGTCAACTCCAGAGGGTTACGTGGACCTGTGGTTTGAACCGCGAGATATTGGTTCCCGTGCCAGCCAACATGGCTTGAATTGCACGCGGGGTGGAGACGAAACGAAGCAGCTCCCGAGCAACCTGCGTAGAGCGTTCACCGGAGAGCGCCGTCGCAGCCCAGGTGCCGGTTACGTATCGTGTATTCCGAACGTTTGGGGGCAACATTTGACTGGCAGGCGGCGAGAACCGGTACTTCTCTACAGCGTGCTGCTCACCGCTGTTGGTGTCTTTCTAACGATCACGGGCAGTCGAGATGGCAACACCGGAACGCTGATCATTGGGATTGTGTGCCTGCTCCTGTTCGGATTGGCGACCATTGTGCTTCTTGCACAAAGGTTCGGTCGGTTGCCCAGCCCAGCGACGCCGCGTTCGGGATCACGATGGGGCGGGGCGCGTTCGGGGTCACGATTGGGCAGGGACTGGGCCGTGCCGATGTTCGTCCACGAGGGGCCTTTGCCCGAGCTCAACAGCGAGGCAAAAGAGGAACTCCAACGCGTGATCGCTTTGTTGGTTGACTATGGGTTCTTTGTTCCCGAGGCGCCGAGTCCGGAGCAACTCGAGGCTCCTGCTGCCGACTACGGCGAGCCGGTCGTGTTGAGTTCGGTGCTAAGCAGCGTCTTCACAGCCCCGTCCTACCACGCCAATTTCGACATCGATCGTTACACACAAAACCTCCACTTTCACTTGTGGAAGATGGAGCAATCCTCGGGCGTAATCGAGCGGCAGATGATCGATCTTGTCGATCTCTGCGATGGTGCGCTCATCGTGGATGACGTCACCATTGACCAGTCCAAATTCCCACGTGTGACGGTGTCAGCCACAGTGAACGGCGAATCGTTCGAATCCTCCTACGCGGGGTCGAACAAGTGGATGAGCACGGTGCTCATCCACGACCTCGCCGAGGTCTATGAGCAACTGGGGCTGCCAACCCGACTTGCCGCCGTGAACGCTGAGTCAGGCATGTACCTGACCCGGCTCGAACGAGGAGCGGTGGAAAAGCTGAACGAAACGTTCACGCACGGAAAGGACCCTGCCGCGGGAATCTTCTGGATCGACGACGAGCAGTTCCGCCACGAATCCGGCTAGCCGAACCAAGTAGTGGCTCAGCCAGCGAGGCACGCCTACGTCGGGATCTCGACCACCTCGAAGTTATCGCCGAGTTTGATCGAGCCGCCGCTGATCGTTCGGTAGACGACGCCCGCCTTCTTGCTGAGGGCAAGCTTTGCGTCTCGACCGAGCGTGTCCTCGAGCAACTTGCATGGGGCCGCGTCTCGAACGACTTCGAGTTCGACCCATCCGTTGTCGTCTGAGCCGATCCGAATTCGGCTGCCGGGTGTGCGATCGAGCGAGCCGGTGTCGATGGTGATGTTGCGACGGGTAAGCACGGCATCGAGATCCCGACCGACCTTTTCCTCCGCCACCGCTATCTCTTCGAGTGTCTGGACAGTCACCTGACGATGGCGAGCATTCTCGTACCGATCCCCCGTTATGCCGTGTCCGTCGAGGATCTCAATGCTCTCGACTTCGCGCATCGGTAAGCGCGAAGCCAGGGCAATTTGCAGTCCGACAACCTCACTCATGCCCTCAAGGTTACGAACCAATTACAAGTTCGCGGACCATTAATGACACTTCTGGGTTACCGAGGTGACAAACGCCACTTCGCTTTCTATGGTGAATATCATTCACACATGACGGGACGTAGCGCTAGGCGGGAAGCCGAATCGCTCCTCCCAATTCGCAGCCGAAACTGGTGAAAAGGGGACACACATGAGGATTGTTTTTGCAGCGATGAGCTCAGCCGCCGTCGCGTTGGCAGGACTGGTATCGATACTTGTTAGCGAAAGCGCAAACGCCGAGTACGGGCTAGCCGACGTCGCTTCATCGCAGCGCTAGAACCGCCGCACCTACCGCCAATCACAACAAGAACTTTTCTTCAGGCGCGCCAAATCGACCCGAGTCCCCCAGCGGTCGGCTAAACAACGTAGGTGCTTATTGCCCAACAAGACGGAGCTGAATTCAGCGACTGGGTTCCTGCGCTCATCGTCCTGGTTCTCACGTTCGCGGCGATCTTCCTCGTTCGTTGGATTCTGCGACGACGCTCGGGCATTGACGAAGCTGACATCGGCTTTCGTTCCCAAATAGGCACAGCAGTAGTCGTCCTCGCTGGCCTGCTCATCGTCATCTTCGTTCTGCCAGACGGCACCGACTCCGATCTCGCCTTCTCCGTCTTTGGCCTCATCGTTACTGGCGCTCTCGCCATCTCATCGCAATCGATCATTGCGAACGCCATGGCGGGGCTGATGCTGCGATCGGTCAGCAGCTTTAAGCCCGGTGACTTTATTGAGGTCGCAGACCAGATGGGGCGAGTTACCGAACGAGGACTCTTTCACACCGAGATCCAGACCGCTGACCGCGACCTGGTGACCTTGCCGAATGCCCTCATGGTCAACCAACCGGTCCGAGTCGTGCGGGCCTCGGGAACGATCGTCTCGGCGAACGCATCTATTGGCTACGACGTCTCTCGCCACATGCTCGAAGAGCTGTTCGTTGCCGCAGCTGAGAAGGCAGGCCTTATCGAACCCTTCGTGCAGGTTGTCGATCTGGGTGACTACACGGTCAACTATCGGATCGCTGGATTCTTGGAGGACCCCCGGTCACTGCTCGCCACCCGTTCACGGCTCCGAGGCGCGATTCTCGACACGTTGCACGGAGCCGATATCGAGATCATGTCGCCAATGTTCATCGCACGGCGAGAAGCGGGCGACGATCCAGCGATCCCGGCACCCGAAGATGAGCGCCGTGCATCGTCTCGACGCACCGCGGAGTCCCGCGTGTTCGACAAGGCCGATGCTGCCGCCCAGATCGAAGAGACGAAGACCAGGCTTGTTGAAGAGACCGAGAACCTCGACATTCTTCGTCTTGAGCTAACCAACGCGGACCCGGAGATCGCCGAACGTGCTCAACGGGCCGTCGCACGTGGCGAGCGGCGACTGGAACTTCTCGAGAGCCGCCTCACTTCACTCACCGAGACCCAACAACAGGACTAGCGGGCGCTAGCCCAAGAAGCGCTCTCCAAAGTCGTCAAATGACGGACAGGCATTGTCCTGCGCAACTCCGAAGTTGTTCGGTGCAGCGGGGTTGTCGACAAGACCGGTTCGAACCGTGGCCGTCCAGTTGAACTCCGCCGGAAACGCGCCAAGGTCGCCGATGGCGAAGGTTGCGACGATGCTGTCACCTTCAAAGGCAACTTCGCCGGCGCGTGAGGTGCCCCGCAACGAGGGTTCCGTTCCGGTGACCAAGGCGGTGATCTCACCGAAATCGATATCGGCGATCAGGTTGACCCGCCGAATCGGCTCTTCGACTGACACGATGGTCGGGTCTTCACTCCAGAGCATCGCGGTGTAGGAACCGACTTCTACCGGCGATTCGCCTGCTTGCCCGAGATTCGCTGGCACCACGCCAGCGGTCTGCCAGCGGACTACGACCTGGGTCGCCGTCACCTGCAGTTCAACCGCGACCAAGTCGACCTCGAGCGGTGCACCGAAAGCGGGTTCTGGCGAGTCGAGTGTGAGCATGACATCGCCTGCAGTGTCCTGGCATAGCGACGTCCCTTCGACCGAACCGATCAGCGAACCAGCGGCGGCAGCTTGGGGGATCGACGTCGTAGTGGTGCTGGTGGTGGTCGTCGTCGTTGTCGTTGTCGTTGTTGATGTCGTCGTGGTCTCGGCGGCAGCGGCCTCTGGTGCAACGGTGGTCGCGGCTACAGCCGGTTCGGCCTCTTCAACCTCTTCCTCGACATCGCCTTGTTCGTCCTCGGGTGTATCGACCTCATCAGCAACCGTCGTCGTGACCTCAGGATCGTCCGGCTCGGCGTCGGCGTCGTCGGGGTCCTCCACGTCTTGCGCATCAGCCTCATCGGCGGGCTCATCGTCTTCGACTTCGTCACCAGGGTCGACCCCGTCATCGCCATCCACGTCGTCGACGACGTCGCCATCACCGACTCCTGCGCCTCCTTCATCAACGGCTCCGGGAGTTTGGGTGACGACGTCGGCAACACTGGCGTCGTTCGCGCGCTGGAAGCCGATAAAGCCTGCGAGAGCGATGAACCCGACCATTGCGACAATGGCCACAAGCCCGATGAGCCATCCTCTCTTGGACTCCTCTTCAGGCTCGTCCTCGGTGATTGGACC
>CAZTDG010000148.1:0-7287 GCA_964612655.1 uncultured Acidimicrobiales bacterium
GGGGTCGAAGCGCACTAGGAGGTCGTTCATCGACGGGATCGCCGGGTCCCCGGCGTCCCAAAGACCGATGCCAACCGCCAGCTCGCGGCCGATGACGTCGGGGCTCAGGCCGAGCTCGGCGAGTTCTGCGAGGTTGACGCCGCCGCCTCGCTTGGCCAGCCGCTCGCCCTCGTCATCGATCATTAGTGGCACGTGGGCGTGCTCTACCTGGTCGAGGTCGAGCGCGTCTCGCAGCCAGATGTGGCGGGCGGTGCCCGGCAGTAGGTCGGCGCCGCGTACCACCTCGGTGACGCCTTGCTCGGCGTCGTCGAGCACGGTGGCCAGGTTGTAGGACGCAACGCCGTCGTTGCGTTGGATCACGAAGTCGTCGACGAACTCCGAGTGTGGCCCGTAGTGCCGGTCGGTGAACTCGATCGTGGGGTGCCCGCTTCGGACCCGCAGTGCTGCGGGTCGATCTTGGGATTTCTCCGCGCGCTCCCCATCGCTGAGGTCACTGCAGGTTCCGGGATAGGCGCCTTCGGGTAGGTGCACGTGGGGGGCCTGGGCTGCTTCTCGAACTTCACGTCGGGAACAGAAGCATTCGTACAGCAGGTCTCGTTCGCGCAGCGTCGCTATCGCATCGGCGTAGCGATCGGCGCGCTCCGACTGACGCAGCGTTAGGCCCGAGAACGTGATCCCGAGAGCGGCGAGGTCGGCGAGTTGTGTCTCCTCGTGTTCGGGTTTGCACACGTTGGGGTCGAGATCATCGATGCGAAGTCGTAGTTCGCCTCCACCGTGGTGGGCCGAGAGCCAGGCGAGCATCGCCGTGCGTAGGTTCCCCACATGAAGTCTCCCCGACGGAGATGGTGCGTAGCGTCCGATCATGCCCAACTAGTTTGCCGACGTTGGGAGATGGGTGCTCACGGCAGCACCACGACTTTGCCCTTGGCCTTGCGTTCGCCGAGTGCGGCGATCGCAGCGGGGGCATCGTCGAGCGAGTAGGTGTCGGTCACGAACGGCTTGATCTTTCCCTCGTCGTAGAGGGCGAATAGCTCGGCCACGTTCGCGTCGTGCACGTCTGGCTGCATAACGGTGAACGCACCCCAGAACACGCCGACGACGTCGACCGACTTCAATAGCGTCAGGTTGAGCGGGAGTTTCGGGATCCCGGCCGGGAACCCGACCACAAGGAACCGCCCCTCCCAGTTGAGTGTCCGAAGCGCTGGCTCGGAGTAGTCCCCACCGACGGCGTCGTAGATGATGTCGACGCCACCGCCGCTCGCTTCTTTGATCTCGTTCGAGAGGGCCTTCTGTTGGTCTCGGTCGAGCGGCTGACGTGGATACACGATTCCGGCATCGGCCCCTTGAGTGAGGCACAAGTCGACCTTGTCCTGTGAGGAACACCCAGCGATCACGGTGAGGCCCATCGCCTTGCCGAGCTGCACTGCGGCCAGGCCGACACCTCCGGCGGCACCCATGATGAAGAGGGTCTCACCCTCTCTGGCCCGTGCACGCTGTTTGAGTGCGTAGTGGCTCGTCCCGTAGGTCAACAAGAACGATGCGGCATGCTCGAAGCTCATCGAGTCGGGGATCTTGCGGACGGTCAGCTCATGGACGGCTACCTTCTCGGCCATCGCTCCGTGACCCGGTACGGCGAGCACTCGATCACCAACGGCCAACCGCTCGACGCCGCCGCCTACCGATGACACCACCCCAGCGAGTTCCGCTCCTGGCGAGAACGGCCTGGGCGGCTTCACTTGGTAAAGGTCTTGAATGATGAGGACGTCAGGGAAGTTGACGCTCACCGCCTTCACATCGATGACGACGTGCCCCGCGGAGGCTTGAGGCTCAGGAACATCCTCGATGCTCAAGGTGTCGGGGCCGCCAGGATCGGTAGAGAGTACGGCGCGCATAACGGTCCTCGATTCAGTGGCTCGCAATAGCTCGAGCGCTCAATGTCCTAAACATAGACGTGTTCGGCCGGTCGCCTCTTCCTCAGGCGCCGGCTATGCCCGCGAGGTGCGCTGCTTCGCTAGCGGTTACTCGCTCCGGCGACTCACGAGCGGAGTGATTCCGACGAGCAGTCCGAAGATTCCCAACGCAAGAAACACCCATTCACCGGTCGCGACGGCCAGCACAGCAAAGATCACTGCGACGGAGGCGATGACGGCAAGTAACGGTCCAGGAGCTTCACGCCGGGGAGGTCTCCGCTGCGGACGAGGTGGTGTGGACCGATCCATAACCTCAGGATATTGGCCTCATTACTGGTTTGGCTGCTCGCCTAGCCAACGGCTGCTTCGTCGAAGAGTTGCACTCGGTAGGTCACCGGCCAGCGTTTGCCGGTCAGCAGGTAGGTGCCGTCTTCGGGGTCGAAGGCGATGCCGTTGAGCACGTTATCTCTGCTGCCTTCGGCCACCGCTGGAGTGAGCGAGCGGGCGTTGAGCACCCTTGTGACCACACCGGTGGTGGGGTCGATCTGAATGATTAGCGACGACTGCCAGATGTTGGCCCACACGGCTTGATCGACACATTCGAGTTCGTTGATCAACTCCACCGGGGCGCCTGACAACGTTACCTGCACCTCGCTCTGCAGTTCGAAGGTGTCGGCGTCGCGGAACTGCAACCGGTCGCTGCCGTTGGACATGACGAGGCGATCGCCGTCGTGGCAGATGCCCCAGCCTTGACCGGAGTACTCGTAGGTTTCGATGACGTCGAAGGTTTCGACGTCGTAGCGCAAGGCGATCTCGTCTTGCCAGGTCAGCTGAATTGCGGTGTCGCCGCCCGGGTCTTCGATGATCGTGATGCCTTCGGCAAAAAGATCGGGTACATCTGCGGACCGGATCACGTCGCCGGTGGCTGGTTCGACTTCACGGATGGTCGACTGGCCGACCAGGCCGGTGCTTTCGTATAGCCGACCCTCAGAGATCTCTAGGCCCTGGGTGAACGCACTCGTGTCGTGCTCCAAGGTTTCGAGGATCTCGAACCCGACGTTGATCGGGATCTCTCGTTCATCCACGTTGCGCAAGGCGTTGTCGACGATTGCGGGAAAGTCGTCGGGAGCGTCGGCTGCGGGTGCTTCGATGGTCTCGTCGCTCTGCAGACTTTGATCTGGAGGAATCGTTGGCGCGGGCGCTTCCTCAAGGGTCTGAACTACCTCGGCTTGTTCAGGTACACCGGGGGTGAAAATGAAATTCCAAGCCACGAACGCGACGACGAACACGCCAACCAGTGCAGCTCCGGCAACGAGACGGTTCTGCATCTAACGCGAAGCGGGATCGATGGGCGTCGGGATGAACACTTCGTCGAGGACTGGAAGCGCTGGTGCTTCTTCCTGATACACGAATCCGTCACCGATTCGGATGTCGCACGTCACCTCGATGTACTCAAGGGTTGGCTCCACACCGAAGATCGGGCGAGTCGCCAAGGCCGTCCACTGATCAGAGAAGCTCGACTGCTCAAGTTCTTCTAGATCCCATCGGGCGCTTTCGCCGATCTCTACGAACGTGGCGAGGCGGTCGGCTACCGCGGCGAAGTCAGCGGTGATCTGGCCCAGACGTAGCGTTGAGGCCGCCGAGTAGAACTCAAGTGCGACACGCTGCGGTGCACCGAGCAGCCCGGACTCGAGCGGATCGATCCGGTCGGTGTTGATGATCGCCGGTGGCGGTTCGGCAGGTGGAGGTGGCGGAACCGTCGAAGTAGATGTGGTGGTCGTCGACGGGACATCTTGGCCAGCAGCCTCAGCGTTGGACCTAGCTACCGTCGGGAACTCGGGGACTTCCTCTTCGGGGATATCTCCGAGTTCATGTATGCCGACGTCGATAGCCGGCGAGCCTGCCGGGGAGATCGGGTCGCCGGCGAGGTTCACCAGCGTGACCGGGATCTCTCGAAGGTCAGCACGAAACCCAGATGCGAGCGAGCACAGCCGCTGATCGTCGTTGATCGCGATCGTCGTAGTGGTGGTCGTGGTGACGACGATCGTGGTCGTCGATTCCCGAGCTGCCGCGGCTTGCGCCTCGGCTCGATCGTTGCCGATACGAGAAAAGAGCCAGACCATGACGAGTGCGACCATCACAACAAGGACGGTTCCTCGCAGCTCGCGCGCGAAAATATGTGAGCGTTTCACGTACGTAGCCTAAGCCACGCAGGCGTCGCGCTGAGGGTCACCCTCCCGAGATTTGGGTATGTCGTTTTGTAGAGCTTCGCGTATCGAATTGCACGGACCCCCACACTGCGCCTACCGTCTCGGGTCATGCGTCCAGGGTGGAGTAGATTCGGGCTGTACATCGCCGTTGTCGTCTTGCTGGTTGTGATTGTCGTGATCGCTACCGCAGGCGGCGGCGGGGGTATTGGAGTCATCGCAGCTCAGCTGTTGTTCATTTCTACGATGGCGTACCTCATGACCTTCGTCATTTGGCCACGACGCACCAGACTGTCCAGCCAGCATCCAGCGATCGCACAAGCTGACGATGAGCCCGAAATGAAGACTTTGAAGGCCTCTCCGCAGCCCGACAATCGTCCGGTCATGCGGATCGATCCTCGTGAACCTGGGTCGCACCCTGCCGCCGAAGTCCACGAGCGCGACCGCCTCGCCGAGCGCCCTTCTCGAGGTCGACGTCCCAACGAACGCCAATCCACTGGCGAGATGCGCTGGCCAGCGCGATAAGGTCTCTCCAGCACTGCACGTGAGGCGGCGAGGAGATCAGTAATGGTAAAGGTCCCTAAGGGCTACCGCAGCAGAAATGTTCAAGATCGTCGCGGTTCTCGCCGTAGCGCCCGTCGTAGTAGCAGTAGTGGCGGCATCAGCAGCGGAGGCAGCCTCGGTGGTTTGGGTGGCGCTCTCGGCGGCGGTGCCCTCAGCGGCGCAGCAGCACCACGGTCCGGCAGACGAGGCTGTGGTGGCATAGGCCTGATCCTTGTGGTCGTTGTCGGCATCTTGTTGTTCAGCTTCCTCGGCAACGGCGGTGGGCTCGCCAGCCCCGACCTCGCAAACGATGTTGGAAGCGCCGGCGGCGTCTCGCAGACCAACGTTGACTCATCGAGTTTCAGCGCCAACGAGAACTCCGCCTTTGATTTGGCCAACGCCGTCCTCGACGACGTCCAGGACTTTTGGACAGGGGAGTTCGCTGCGTCGGACTCCGTCTATCCAGAGGCAGGGCTCGTGATCTTCGACAACGCCGTCAGCACGGGCGGGTGCGGCCAAGCATCGTCGAACGTGGGGCCGTTCTACTGTCCGGCAGATTCCAACGCGTACATCGATCTGCAGTTCATGTTCACGCTGCAATCCCAGCTTGGAGCTGAGGGCGACTTTGCCCAGGCCTACATCCTCGCTCACGAAATTGGCCACCATGTCCAGAACGTGGTCGGTGTCAACGGCCGAGTGCGCCAGGCACAGTCCGGCGTTTCTCAGGCCGATGCAAACCAGCTGAATGTGTTCTTGGAGCTACAAGCCGATTGTCTCGCAGGAATGTGGGCTAGAGATTTCCAGATCCGCACCGATGAAATTCTGGCATCCGGCGACCAAGACCTCATCAACAACTCGTTGCTTCTCGAAGATGGTGACTTGAACGAAGGTGTTGTGGCAGCGGGCGCTGTTGGCGACGACGCGATCACCGGAAGCACGAACGCGGAGAACTTCACGCACGGAACCTCCGCCCAGCGGGTTGAATGGTTCTCACGAGGTTTCGACACCGGCGACTTCGAACAATGCTGGACCTTCCCCGAGGGATCGATCTAACCAAAGATGTCTTCTTCAAGTAGCGGGAGCGCCGCCGCTCGTCATGTGTCGATCGACGGTGTACGCAAGTCGTTCGGCGACACGTTGGTCCTTCGCGGTATTGACCTCGCTGTAGAGGAAGGCAAGAGCCTGGCCCTCTTGGGTCCGAGTGGTTGTGGCAAGACGACGCTTCTGCGATTGATCGCTGGCCTGGAGACCCCCGATAGCGGTGAGATAACCGTCGGCGACACGGTGATGGCCAGCGCGACCGAATGGGTTCCGCCCGAACGACGAAACATCGGCATGGTCTTCCAGGACTGGGCACTGTTCCCGCATCTCAGCGTCCGCAAGAACGTCGAGTACGGGCTTGACCGAGAAGAACGCAAGACTGGCCGGGCCAGTGAGTCCCTCGAAATGGTGGGGCTTGCCCATCTAGGCGACCGACTTCCCGACACACTCTCGGGTGGTCAGCAACAACGGGTTGCTCTCGCCCGAGCGATTGCGCCGCGTCCAAAGGTCTTGCTGCTCGACGAGCCGTTCTCCAATCTCGATGCCGCACTACGTGTCGGCGTTCGAACCGATGTTCATCGCCTGCTCATCGACCTCGGTATTACCTCGGTCTTTGTCACGCACGACCAAGAGGAAGCCTTCGTCCTTGGCGACGAAGTGGCGGTGATGCGCAGCGGACTGATCGAACAGCTCGGAACACCGCGACATCTCTACGAGCAACCGCAGAACCCGTGGATTGCGAGCTTTGTTGGAGACGCAAATCTCGTGGCCGGGCAGGCAACCGGAGATCGAGTGACTTCACCGATTGGCGACGTACCGCTCAAGACTCCCGCCCACGGTGCTGTTGACGTGCTGATCCGTCCTGAGGATCTCCATGTCGGGGACGGGGATGACTATCTCGTGTCGCTGGTCGAGTACTACGGCCATGACGCAATGGTCACGGTCAGCTTGGCCGAAGGCGTTGAGGTACTCGCTCGAGTCCCCGCCCGAGTCGGACTCTTTCGAGGTGACCGAGTCGCCGTGAGCTACTCCGGCGAGCCCACGGTGGCGTTCTCGAACGGCTGATCTCACGGTCTTCGCCCCCTGCACATCTTCGGACATCGCCGTACGTTCAATTCCGCTACTTGGCTGCCCCCAAAACGGGCGATCCCCGCAGCCGACAGGTGAACCTGTCGACTACGGGGAACGGAGAAGTGATCTCGTTTCGTTAAGCGAGTACTCGTTCTCTCTTGTCGGAGGCGAGTACGAAGGACATGCCGATCAGCAGTAGGCCGAACGCCACCAGTGCAAAGGAAATGGCGTTGTAGCTACCGGTGATTGCGAGCTGTCCGGTGGTCTGCGCCGCTGAGGCGACTGCCGCTGTGGTAGTAGCGGTGGTCGCCGCAGCCGGAGCTGTGGTGGTGGACGTAGTTGCCGCAGCTGCAGCATCATCGTTTTCCACCGTTACGCCCTGTACCTCGGTGGTCGGTGCGACGTCGTCTCCGCCTGCGGCGGCTGCGTCTCCGTCGGTTCCGGTGGCGTCATCATCTCCGCCTGCGGCGGCTGCGTCTCCGTCGGTTCCGGTGGCGTCATCATCTCCGCCTGCG
>CAZTDG010000149.1:0-7150 GCA_964612655.1 uncultured Acidimicrobiales bacterium
GCCTTGTTCTACGTGCAGCTCGAGGAAGGCGTGTGGCACCAGCCCGGGAATCGGGGCGGGGCCGTCATAGCCGATGCGTTCGAGCTCGTCGCCGACGATGGCTCCGTCGATGCCCTCGATGTCGAGCGCTTCTTCGAGAGCCATCCCGCCGACATAGACCAAGCTTCCGAGCATGTCGGGGGCAAAGCGTGCGCCCTCTTCGTCCGTGAAGATACCAACGGCGAGCGGCCGGCCTGGGGTGATCCCAGCGGTTTGGATGGTCTCGATCACTTCGAGCCCGGCGAGCACGCCTAGGTTGCCGTCGTAACGACCGCCGGTACGAACAGTGTCGATGTGTGAGCCACACATAACCGGCGCGCCCTCGCCTGGCATGGCAGCAATGATGTTGCCGATGCCATCGATCGTCACCTCAAGGCCAAGGTCTCGCATCCACGTGACAACCAGGTCTCGGCCGGCCTTGTCCTCGTCGGTCAGCGCCAGTCGAGCGCAGCCCTCGGTTCCCTCGATCGCGCCGATCGCGGCCAATTCGGCGAGTCGTCGTTGCAGCCGGTCAATATCGATCGACAAATCTACGTCCACAAAAAGAGCCTAGATCGCCCACCGATGTTCTGACCCAACCGAGATTTGTACGTGATTTGAGACCTATACGGTCAGTTTTTACGTACAAATCTTCGGTGGTGATCAGGAATCTTCAAACTTGTAGCCGAGGCCTCGGATGGTGACGATGCGGGTGGGGTTCTTTGAGTCGGTTTCGATCTTGGAACGAAGTCGCTTGATGTGGACATCGAGGGTCTTGGTGTCACCGACGTAGTCGCTTCCCCAAACGCGGTCGATGAGGACGTCACGGGGGAGTACCCGTCCGGCATTCTCCATCAAGAGCAACAGCAGGTCGAACTCTTTGAGCGGGAGCGATTCTTGGCTGCCACGTACCCATACCTCGTGCCGGTCGGCATCCACGCGGATGTCGCCCACCTCGATTGGTTCGGCTGGGTCATCGATCGAAGGTTCAGCCACGACAGGCGCAACCTCGTCCGTTCGACGTAGAACGGCCCGCATTCGGGCGATGAGCTCCCGTAGCCGGTACGGCTTGGTGACATAGTCGTCGGCACCGACTTCCAAGCCGACGACGGTGTCGAGCTCTGCGCCCTTGGCCGAGACCATGATGATCGGCACCTTGGACGTCTTGCGAATGGCTCGACACACGTCGATGCCAGACATGGTCGGCAACATGACGTCGAGCAGGATGAGGTCGGGCTGTATCTCTTCGAACCGACGCAGCGCATCGGCGCCGTCGGAAGCGACGGTCACCGCGAAACCCTCTCGTCCCAACCCCACGGTCAACGCCTCAGTGAAACTCGGTTCGTCGTCGACGACCAGCACCGAGATATCACTCATTTGCTTCGGCCCGATCAGCTTCGCTGGAGTCGTATCCATCCTCATCAACGAACCGTTCCTCGCCCTCGGTATTGATTGGAAGGATCATCGAGAAGGTCGAGCCCACACCTTCTTCGGAAACAACCTCCACTCGCCCGCCGTGGTTGACCGCCACGTTACGCACGATGGAGAGGCCAAGGCCGGTTCCCCCGGTCTCTGCGTGCCGTCCACGATCGACTCGGTAGAACCGCTCGAAGACTCGGTTGAGGTCCTTGCGAGGGATCCCCACGCCGTTGTCGGCAATCGCAATCGCCACCTCGTCGCGATGTCCGGCGAGACGTGCGGTTACCTCTCCCCCGTCGGGGCTGTACTTGACTGCATTGCTCAACAAATTCGTGATGGCCGAGGTCAGCTGATTCGGGTCGCCCATGATGAGCGGCACCTCGGCCAGCTCAAGGTTGAGCGTGATGTTGTGGTGCTCGGCGGCGGCGCGCACCGCGCCAGCGGCTTCTCGAATGACCGCGGCGACATCTACATCTTCGGTGCGATCGGTGAGGCCTTCTTCGATCTTGCTCAGGTCCAAGAGGTCGTCGATCAGACGCGAGAGCCGTCCGCTCTCATCTTGGATTCGGGTGAGGAAGTTTGCGATCACGCCGGGGTCGGTCTCGCCCTCCAAGGTTTCTGCGAGGAGGCTCAGCGCACCAACGGGGGTGCGCAGCTCGTGGCTCACGTTGGCAACGAAGTCTCGCCGGACGGCGTCAAGGCGCTTCTGTTCGCTCACGTCGTCCACGAGTACAACCGCGCCGATTAGCTCTCCATCGTCAACGAGCGGGCTACCCACCACGACCAAGTGGCGTTCGGGTGGGCCGTGAAGGCGAAGTTCCTCGTCGGTGCTTTCGCCGTCGAGTGCATCTTCGAGCCGCTGTTTGATGACGCTCTCGACGAGGGCATCACCGTGCCGGCCCGACGCATAGGGCGCAGCGGCATGATTGCGGGCGACCTCCACACCGTCGACGTCGGTGACCACCGCGCCTGTGGCCATGTGATGGAACGCCGAGTAGGCGCGCCGGGCGTCGAGGTCAGTTTCGTCACTGTGCAGCACGTTCTCGAATCGATCGAGGGCCGCGTTGACGTTGCGAGGCAGAACGCCGTCGTCACCCGCGGTACGAAGCGCGACGTGTAGACGATCCAAGATGTCGCGCTCGCGTTGTGCGTTGAACGTGACGATCACGATGAGAACGATCACCAAGGCTGCCGCGAGGATGATCCAGATCATCGTCTACTCGTTCTCGTCACCGGGGTTCTTCGCTTCGGCCGCAGCGCGTGCTCGAGACGCGCCAGCTGACTCGGGAGACTCACCGGTCACCATGTACATCACGCGCTCGCCGATGTTCACGGCATGGTCGCCGATGCGTTCATAGAAGCGAGCGATCAACGCGAGCTGCACCGTCTCTTGGAGCTGCAGGTCGCCGTTATTGTGCTCTTGGAAGATCTCTTGAATGAAATCCGCCTGGAGGTCATCGAGCCGGTCGTCGATATCTGGCAACGCCGCAGCGAGACCAACGTGCTGCTCAGCGTAGGCGTCAACCGACAACCGAGTGAGGCGCACCGCTTCTTCACTCATCGACGTGATGAGTCCGCGCAGCGTTGGGCTGAGTGTCATCCCATAGGACCGTCGCAAACCCTTGCAGATGTTGACGGCCAGGTCACCGGAGCGCTCGTATTCGCCGTTGATCTTCATCGCGGTGACGATGGCACGCATGTCGCTTGCCATCGGCTGTTGCAAGGCGATCAGGGCGTAGCAGCGCTCTTCGATTTGCAGGCTCAAGAGGTCGAGTTCGTCGTCGTGACTGATGACTTCCTGGGCGAGTTCTAGGTTGTTGTCGATCAGCGCTTCGGTGGCCCGAGGGATCGCCTCGGTCACGTGCGCTGCCAGGGTCACGATGGTGTTACGAACCTCATCGAGTTCCTCGTGGTAGTTCATTCGTAAATCGCTCATCGCGAACCTGCCTAATTGCCGCTAGCCGAAACGGCCGGTGATGTAGTTCTCGGTGCGGTCGTCGTCGGGGTTGGAGAACAGCTTCTCGGTGTCGGTGTACTCCACCAGCAGACCGGTACGACGATCGTTCGTGTCGTCGACCTCAACGCTGAAGAACGCCGTGCGATCAGACACGCGTGCTGCCTGTTGCATGTTGTGCGTGACGATGAGGATCGTGTACTCGTCTTTGATCTCGGCCATGAGTTCTTCGATGCGACCGGTTGCGATCGGGTCGAGGGCCGAACAAGGCTCGTCCATCAAGAGAACTTCGGGCTCGTTGGCAATCGCACGGGCAATGCTGAGGCGCTGTTGCTGACCACCCGACATGCCAATGGCGGACTCGTTCAAGCGGTCCTTCACTTCGTCCCACAGGGCGGCCTTGCGGAGGCTGCTCTCGACGATGTCGTCCAAGCCCTTCTTCTGGCCGGACACGCGAGGCCCATAGGCAACGTTGTCGTAAATGCTTTTGGGGAACGGGTTCGGCTTTTGGAAGACCATGCCGATACGACGACGCACCTCGACGGGGTCGACGCGCTCGTCGTAGAGGTCAACACCGCGGTAGAGCAAATTGCCAACAACGCGAGCGCTGGGGATGAGGTCGTTCATCCGGTTGAAGGAACGGAGCACCGTCGACTTACCGCAGCCCGATGGGCCGATCAGTGCGGTGATCTCGTTGCGACGGACCTTCATGTTGACGTCACGGACGGCACGAAAGTCGCCGTAATAGACGCTGAGTTCGCTCGCATCGAAGACGAGGTCTTCGGGTGACGGATCATCTTCTACGGCCGCGCTCGTCGACGTAGCGAGCAGCGCGCTGTCATCCTCGACAACGTCGACATCGGTGGTGTCTTCTGCGCTCAAACCCAAGCCTTTCAGAATCTCGTCTGCATTGGAGGTTACGTCTGCCATCGGTCAGCCCCTCTTCTTTTCAAAGTGGTTTCGTAGAAGTACCGCTACGGAGTTCATGGCGATTACCAGTGCGAGAAGGACAACAATCGCTGCTCCAGCAGCTGCGGCGAAGCCGACATCTCGTGCAGATTCTTGCACCCAGCCAACGATCACGATCGGCATTGCCGTGAAGCGATCATCGAGTTGTTCGAGCGAAAAGACCGAACGATCTCGGGCGGCGAGGCGTCCCGTGATCGCCCCGACCAGGATGAGCGGGGCTGCTTCCCCGACCGCTCGTGACAGCGAAAGCAAGGTGCCGGTGAGAATGCCCGGTGCAGCAAACGGCAGAACCTGGGTACGAATGACATCCCACTGCGTGGCGCCCACGCCGTAGGCGCCCTGGCGAAGGTCATTGGGCACGGCACGGATGGCCTCGGCGGCGGTGATCACGACGATTGGCAGAACCAAGATCGCGAGCGTGACACCACCCGCGAGCAGGGTGCTCTGCCCGCCTCGGCTGCTGACCAGGAGGAACAATCCGAGCAGGCCGTAGACCACCGATGGGACTCCGGCGAGGTTTCGGATCGCAAGGTCGATCGTCTTTGTGAGCCGGTTCTGCTCTGCGTACTCCTCCAAATAGATGGCGGCGGCGATGCCGATGGGGAACGAAAGGACGATCACGAAGATCGCAATCCACAGCGACCCGACCAAACCTTGAGAGATTCCGAGCAGCGGGTCGCTCGACTGACTGCGCAGCGTGCCGGACAGGAAATCGCCAAGGCGGGTGCTGAGCACGGGCCAACCATCGGCAAAGACGTCGATGATAAGTACGACGAGCACGAGGATCGACATGCCAAGAGCAGAGAACATAAGGGTCCGGAACGCTGACCCTCTCAGGTCACGCCCTTGTTTGAAGATTTCTTGTTCAACCCGAGCCGTGGTGTTCGCCGAGCCGCCGAGAGTGCTTAGTGCCATTGGGGTTCCTCCTAGTACCGCTCGCGTACCCGGTTGACGAACCGGCCTGCGATCAGGTTTAGAAACAGGGTGAGAATGAAGAGCACGAAACCGACAAAGAACAGGCTCTGGAACGTGAGTCCCTCGCCTACGACGTTGTCGGTGCCTGTAGCCAGCGATGCCATGGCGGCGGTCATCGTGAGTCCGCCTTCAAAGGGTGAATCGGTAAAGCGGGCAGCGTCTGCAGCGCCGCCAGCAAGGAAGACCACCAGGGTCTCGCCAAGCGCCCGGCTCACGCCGATGATGAATGCGGCCACGATTCCTGAGACCGCAGCGGGCAGCACTACCTGCACGGTCGTGGTGAGCTTGCGTGCACCGAGGCCAGCAGAGGCGGTTCGAAGTTCACGCGGCACCGATGCCAATGCATCTTCGGATACCGATGCGACGAGTGGAACGGTCAAGATTCCGACACCGACGGCAGCTGCGGCAAGGTTTCCACCACGCTTCACAAAGCTCTGACCATCAGCGACCTCGGCGGGTCCACCCACCCGGAGGATCCACCAGATGAGGATGAGACCGAACACGACCAACCCAGTCAGGACCGCTACCCGCTTAAATTGCACACTTAGGGGGGTGTCGGTCTCTCGCTTCATCAGCTTGCGAAGCCAAGCACCGACGATGGCGAGGTACGCGATCACGATCACGGCACCGATGACGAACCATCCATTGCGGCCGACTCGTTCGATGACCTGTGGGCTGATGAAGAACAACGCGAAGAAACCAAGCACGACCGAGGGCACGCCAGCGAGGATCTCGAGCACCGGCTTGAGAAAGCGCCGGGTCTTTGTGCTTGCGTACTCCGACAAGTAAATAGCTGAGCCAAGACCGAGCGGCCCGGCGACCAACATCGCTACCGCAGTCACGATCGTCGAGGCGACCAGGATCGTCGGGATGTCGTATACGCCCTGGCGTGGGAACCAGCCAGCCTGACCCCAGGTTTGCGCCCAGTCGATGTTGAACGCAAAGACGCTGGCCTCACGGACCAGCGAAAGAACAATCAAAATCGAGATGGCGATCGACACGAGCGCTGCAAGAAGAAAGATGAATCGAATCGTCTTTTCTTTGCGGGCTCGCTTCGCTGGCGAAGAGAGCGCCTCGACGGTGATCGACCCAATCGCACGACCGGTAAGCGGTTCGGACCAGATTCCTCTGTTAGCCATTTTCCGAGAACCTATTTCTGTTGGGGTAGGGAGTGTGAATCGGGCTCAAGGGCCGTGCCGTCTGGAAACGACACGGCCCTTTCAGAGCAAGTGAGTGGCGTGTTAGCCAGCCCAAGCGGCTCGTACTTCATCCTTGGAAGCGTCGGTGAGTTCGACGTAGCCGACCTCTGCTACTGCGGTGTCGAGACCGTCGTTTACGTAGAAGTCGACGAACTCTTGAAGGCCAGGCTTCTCGGCAGCGTTGCCGTCGTTCACGTAGATGAAGAGGTTGCGGCTGATCGGGTACTCGTTCGATGCGATCGTCTCGGCGTTCGCTGGGACGCAGGTGCCGTCTTCGTTCTCTACTTCGAGAAGCTTGACGGGAGCGGGTTCGGCGAAGGCGAAGCCAACCCAACCGAGGCTGGTATCGGAAGTTTGGATACCGCCGAGGATCTGGCTGTCGTCTGCCGATGGGCTGTAGTCGGTGCGCGTGGTTGCTTCCACGCCCTGCTCTTCGGCGATGTCTTCGATGACGATCTCGACGAAGCTGTCGAAGGTGCCGGACTCAGCACCAGGGCCGAAGATGTTGAGCGGTGCGCTTGGAAGACCTTCGCCCAAGATCGCGTTGCCGCCGTCCCACGTGTCGATGCCTTCGGACTCTGGGCCGATGAGGCTGTAGAGGTCGTCGAAGCTGATG
>CAZTDG010000150.1:0-7149 GCA_964612655.1 uncultured Acidimicrobiales bacterium
CCGTTGGCCCGGCCGGCGCTACAACCGCGCTGTCGTCGGTCCAAAGCGAAGATGCGGCTCAAGAGGATCTGCATGGATCGCTCTACCTGTCGTACCGGGAAATGGGCGACCTGTATATCGAAAAGGGTTTGCCGCGTTGGCAACTTGAACTAATCGCCTCGCGCACGTCGTTGATCAACGAGTGCTTCTTTTGACTCTTCGCTCACTCCGGCATGCTCCGTGCGAGCGCCGACGCAGCTTCGGTATCGATCGATCTCCGGTCGATCGGCGATCCGGCAGCGAACCCAGGTAGAGCAGACGCGGAAGCACTTCTACGCTTCACCGACGCCCTAGTTAAACGAACCTCAGACCTGCCCGCCGCCCGAGACCATCTCATCGACGTTCTCGGAATCGACGCCGTCGTCCCCGCGTCGGGATCGGCCGGCAACTTCGAAATGATGAATCGCATCCTCGATGGCGCAGGAATCCCCGTGCCCGCATCGACGCGCGCATCGGTTGCAGCCTTGGTCGGGTTGGACGCGTGAGTGCACCTAACGCAGGCGCTGCCGACTACATCGAGCTTACGGACTACCGAGCCAAGGTCTCGTCGCTCTACGCGGACATTCGATCGAGTAGCGCCTCGCCCGAAGATACGTGGCTGGCGTGGTGCGAGGGACGGCGAGAGCTGCTGGCGGCCCATCCCCAGTCGGTCTTCCCCGCAGCGGATCTCCCACCGGCACCGTTCTGGAAATACAGCCCCCACTGGCGTACGACCGGCACCATCATCGAAACCGCCGTTGACGATCTTCTTCTCGAGGAGGGCGATGGCATCATCAGAAAGTTCATCGGCGTGGGCAACGTGGAGTTTCGCTTGGGCGACACGACCCACCAGCTGCCTATCTACTGGGCTGACTCCTATGGCGGCGGCTGGCTACTCGCCTTCCGAGACAACACGAATGGGACATTCACCTTCGGGTCGGGCAAGTACGTGCTCGACGGGGCCAAGGGAGCTGATCTCGGCGTGACCGATGATGGCGAGTTGATCATCGACTTCAACTACTCGTATCACCCGTCTTGTGTGTGGGGGAACTGGATCTGTCCGCTTCCGAATCCGGAGGCTCGCCTGCCGGTGGCGGTGAGTGCTGGCGAAAGTAAGCACGAGGCGGACGAAATTCGCCACGGCTACCGGTGCGAGCGGTTCAACTGCGGTGCGTTCATTCTCGACGGAGCCGAACACGACTGCTGCTAGTGGAATCTGCCCGGCGGGAAACTTGGTAGCTGTACGCTGAAACGGTTACTTTTCGAACACAACTATCCAAGGCGCAACATGACGACGAACGATTCTTCAATTCACCGCGGTCAAGACGTTCTGAACGATCCGCTAAGTAACAAGGGGACGGCGTTCACCTTGGAGGAACGTCGACTCCTTCGTATCGAGGGCCAAGTTCCTCCGGCGATCGAGACCATCGAAGACCAATTGCTTCGTACCCGAAGCGAGTTCGACCGTCTCGAGGACCCGCTTGGTAAGCACATCTACCTGCGAGCGCTGCAGGACTCCAACGAAGTGCTCTTCTTGCGCTTCGTGAAGGAGAACCTGACGGACACGTTGCCGATCGTGTACACCCCGACCGTTGGTCAGGCCACCCAAGAGTTCAGTCGTATCTATCGGCGACCCCGCGGACTGTTCCTATCGTTCGACTCCCGTGACCGGATGCGCGAGCAGCTCGAGTCGATCACCCGCCCGGTCGATGTCATCGTGGCGACCGATGGCCAACGCATCCTCGGACTCGGTGACCAAGGCGTTGGCGGCATGGGCATCCCCATTGGCAAGCTCAGCCTCTACTCGGCATTCGGTGGAATCGACCCGGCTCGGACCTTGCCGATCATGCTCGATGTCGGCACCGACAACGACGAGCGCTTGTCGGACCGGTGTTACCTCGGGCAACGGTCCAACCGCGTTGAACAGGCCGACTATGACTCCTTCATCGAGCAGTTCGTCGAAGAGGTCGGGTTGCGTTGGCCCAACGTGCTGCTCCAGTGGGAAGACTTCGCCCAAGAAAACGCAACTCCGATCCTCCAACGTTTCCGGGATCGCATACTCAGCTTCAACGACGACATCCAAGGCACCGCAGCGGTATCGCTCGCAGTGGTGAACAGCGCTGTCGAACAAATCGGATCTTCCTTCGCCGATCAGCGGATCGTCATTCTCGGAGCGGGCTCTGCCGGTGCTGGCATCGGATCGATGCTGGTCGCAGCGCTACGCGATGCGGGGGTAGCTAACACCGAAGAACGCCTCGTTCTTCTCGATGCAGAGGGCGTCGTACACTCGAACCGAGCCGACTTGCGCGACCATCAGCGCCCGCTCGCATTTCCCGAGCAGCTGATGACCGATTGGGTAGCCGAAGATGGAGAATCCGCACTGGAGGCCACCGTTCGACACTTCAAGCCAACCGTGCTGATCGGGGTGTCAGGAGTGCCGGGCTTGTTCACCGAGAAGGCCATCCGCTCGATGGCCGAGCACGTGCCCCACCCGATCATCATGCCGCTCTCGAATCCAACCAGCCGCTCCGAGGGTGTGCCGCAAGATCTACTCGAATGGACCGAAGGTCGTGCCGTGGTAGCGACAGGGTCACCATTCGATCCGGTGACGCTCAATGGCGAAACCTTCACGATCTCCCAGTCGAACAACGTCTATATCTTCCCCGGGATTGGTCTCGGCGTGGTCGCCGCCAAAGCAACCGCGGTAACCGACGACATGTTGATGGCTGCAGCAAAAGCGGTCGCCACCCCGGGCGGCACGGCAACGCGCTTTGATGGAGCTCTTCCTCCCCTCGGTGAAGCACCTGAAGTCAGTTTGCGCATAGCGCGTGTCGTTGCCCAAGTGGCTATGGATTCCGGTGTCGCCGAAGCGATGTCGCCCGCTGAGCTCGATCAACGGATTGAAGAGATCCGCTGGGAGCCGATTTACACGGACATGGTTTCCGAATCGCACTAGCTGGCGGACCAGCCCGGCTGATCCTGATCCGCTGGCACCTCTCGCTGAGGCTGTGTCCAAAGGGAACAGTCAAGCCTCGGTCAGCCGACGGTTAGCTCGACCTTTTCGTCATAGAACGCCACCAGCCCAGCGATTGGGGTAATCGGGATGGTTGGGAAGTTGTAGCTCCACGCGATGTCGGTGACTTCTTCCCCGCCGACGGTGGCGTTCCAGTACTCCGATGTTGTGCCCTTGTACGGGCATCGGCTCTCGGTGTCGGTGCTCGTGAGCAGCGACCAGTCGATCGATGCCTTGTCGAGGTAGTAGCGAGGTGGGAGTCCGGTTTCGAACACGATCACCGAGCCGGGAGCGTCAGCAAGTACCGCACCGTTGAGCTCGACGCGAACCGGTCGGTTCGATCGGATGGCGTCGGCGCGGACATAGGGATTGCGAGGGTGCACGAACACCTCTTCTTCCTCCTCAAACCAACGGTCCATGGCCTGCCACGTCACCAGACGGTGATCAGGCCTCGTGTCATCGACCACCTTGAGCGCCTCGTCGGGCACCACGTCGGTGCGAATGTCAGCCACGGGCACCAAGAACTTCGGGTAGTACGGGTGCTCCCAGTAGTAGACGACCGCCGTGGAGTCGATCACCCACTCGTCGCCAATCATCGCCCGGATTCGACGGGGACACGGCGTGGTGTGGCCAGCCTCAAGGGGCGAGGGAGGGAAATGGCCAGGTGCTATGCCGACGGCGGCCGGCTGATCAGAAGAACTCATAGGTGCTTTCTACCGCAACAGGGTTTCCATCACCGAAATTTGCGCGCTGCACGGCAAATATTGCCGTCCAGCGCGCAAATTTGGGAGAGTGACGCTGTGGAATACGAGGACCTTATGCGCCTTGCGCTTGCCGAAGCGGAGCTGGCTATTCCACACGGAGACGTTCCGGTCGGGGCGCTCGTCGTCGTCGACGGTGAGGTCATCGCGTCGCGACACAACGAGCGAGAGCTCACCGGCGATCCGACTGCTCACGCCGAGATCCTTGCGATGCGAGATGCCTGCGAACATTTGGGAACGTGGCGCCTCGACAACGCAGTGCTCATCAGCACACTCGAGCCATGCACCATGTGTGCGGGTGCGGCCCTGAACGCCCGAATTCAAAAGGCCGTCTTCGGTGCGGCGGATCTCGAAGCCGGAGCACTGGGCTCGGTCTACAACTTCGGCGTCGACCCTCGGCTGCGGCACACCTTCGAGGTGCAGCACAACGTCCTCGGTGACGAGTGCACCCAAACCCTCAAGTCGTTCTTCGCAGGCTTGCGCAATTCCTAGCTAGGGTCCGGCGCCGCTCAGGATGCAGAGACCCAGCGCCCATTCACCTAAGTTGGGCGTCTATCAAGGGGGACGTTCAACGTGACAGCTTTGCCGAGCACTCCAGAGATGTATGACCTCCGTATGTCCGAGGCAGCGCGGCCGCTCTTTGAAGCGGTCAAGGCCTTCATCGCCGACGAGGTCGAACCGCACACCCACGAGTTCTTCCGTCTGGGCGAGAACCGTGCTGAGCGTTGGGGGTACGGCGAGGGGCAACTCGAACTCCTCGACGAGCTCAAGGCCAAGGCCCGCGAAGCCGGGCTGTGGAACTTCTTCCTTCCCGACGCGGAGACCGGCGAGGGGTTGAGCAACCTCGACTATGCCTACATCGCCACCGAGCTCGGCAAGAATCCAATCGCGTCCGAAACGATGAACTGCAGCGCCCCCGACACCGGGAACATGGAGGTGCTTGAGCGCGTCGGTACTGACGAGCAGAAGCAGCGGTGGCTCACGCCGCTGCTGGCTGGAGAAATACGGTCGGCGTATGCCATGACCGAACCCGACGTTGCGTCCTCCGATGCCAAGCAGATCTCGTGCCAAGCCATCAAAGACGGCGACGAATGGGTGATCACCGGGGAGAAGTACTACATCTCGGGCGCCGGTGACCCTCGCTGCAAGATCATGATCGTGATGCTGCAGACCAACCCCGACGGCCCCGCCCATCAGCGCCAGTCGCAAATCCTCGTGCCAACCGACGCCGAGGGCTATGAGATCCTCGGCCCGATGCACGTGTTCGGAACCGACGATGCTCCGCACGGTCACATGCACATCCGCTTCAACGACGTGCGAGTGCCAGCGTCGAACATGTTGCTGGGGGAGGGGCGCGGGTTTGAGATCTCCCAGCTACGTCTTGGCCCGGGTCGTATCCATCACTGCATGCGGTCGCTGGGGGCCGCCGAACGAGCGCTCGACCTGGCGCTGCAGCGCGGCCTCAGCCGTACCGCCTTCGGCAAGCCGATCGCCTACCTCGGCAAGAACGTCGAGCTGGTCGCCAAGGCCCGTATCGACATCGAGGCCATGCGGCGGATGGTGCTCACCGCAGCCAAGGCAATGGACGAGCTCGGGAACTCCGAAGCTCGAGTCTGGATCAGCGCAGTCAAAGCGATGGTGCCGATTCGAGTGTGCGAGATCATCGACGAAGCGATTCAGATTCATGGCGCGACGGGCGTGTCGCAATGGACACCCCTTACCGAAATGTACGCCGGGCAACGGACGCTACGTCTCGCTGATGGACCCGACGAGGTGCACTGGCACGTCGTCGGCCGCGCCGAATTGCGTGCTCGAGAAGCAGCGGGCGTCGACTACGACCCCAACCGAGACTTCTACGCCAACCAAGCCAACGGCGAGGCGTAAACCCAATCGTTAGTCGAATGCGATCGCCTCGGTTTGGGCGAGGGCCCGATCGACCGCGGCTTGGTCGAGGATGAGAATCGCGGTCAGCCACACGCCGTTCTGCACGATGAGGATGTCGGCCGCTCGCTCGGCGACCTCACGTTTGGTCAGGTCAGGTCGGGCCGCGGCGAGCAGGCCTTTGAGCCCATCGAGATATCGCTGCTGGCCGGTTCGGTTGATCTCGGCGAACGCGGGATCCACACCCGCGAGGGACCACAGCTGGAGGCGAAGGCTCAGATAGCTCGCTGTCAGGAACTCTGGGTCCAACGCCCGATGCAAGCTCGTGCGTAGCGCCTCGCCCGGGTCGCCGGATGCGGGCTGCACTAGTTCGAGATCCTTGGTGCCGATGTGTCTCAATGCGGCGGAGATCAGTTCGGTCTTGTTCTCGAAGTAGTAGTTGGCCAACCCGAGCGCGACATCGGCCTCTCTAGCGACTGCACGCATGCTGACGCCGGCGATGCCCTGGGTCGCCAGGACCGTGAGCGCAGCGTCGAGGATTCGTTCAGACTTCGCTTCCGCCTTCAGTTCTGCCTTCAACTCAGAATCGCATCTGTTGCACTTGCGCGGACAGGCCGCCGTCGAGCACCCACAATTGGCCGGTGGCGTAGCGGGCTTCGTCCGACGCCAACCAGAACACCAGGTTCGCCATGTCGTCAGGAGTGCCGATCGTCCGCAGCGGGTGGACAGCTTCTGCTTCGGCTCGTGCAGTCTCGACATCGACGTCGTCGGGGAAGAACTGTTCGAGCATGGGGGTGTCGATGTAACCGGGACAGATGGCGTTGACACGAATGCCTTCGGGTCCATGGTCGACGGCCATGGCCTTGGTGATCATGTGGACCGCACCCTTGGTGGCGCAGTAGGCGGCGAGTTGCGGGTCGGCGATGTAGCCGTCGTAGCTTCCGAAGTTGATGATCGACGCCCCAGGAGATTGGCGCAGCATCGGGAGGGCGTACTTGGATGTGAGGTACGTGCCGGTCACGTTGATCGCGAAGATACGTTCCCATTCGGCCAGCGAGGTCTCTTCGACGGTCTTCTCAATCTCGATACCAGCCGCGTTCACCACGATGTCCAAGCGACCGTGGGTGGCCTCGATGTGTTCGAACCCGGCGACCACGGACGCCTCGTCGGTTACATCGAAGTGGAGAAACTCGCCCGCGGCCGGTGTGTCACCGATCGTTCCTGCCTCGTTGAGGTCGGCGGCGTACACGGTCGCGCCCTCACGTTCGAGGCGAGCACAAACCGCTCGGCCAGCGCCTCCTCGTCCACCGGTGACCAGCGCTACTCGACCGTCGATCGGTTTGGTCATGTCTGCATCCTTCGGTAGTGGTCGAGCACGAGCCCGTGAAAGTGGTGAAGGCCATGTTCGGAGAGTCCGGACCCCGACGGGTCGTTCACGATTCGGCCTTGGGTGAACGCCGGCGTTTCCATACCTCG
>CAZTDG010000151.1:0-7144 GCA_964612655.1 uncultured Acidimicrobiales bacterium
ACGGTGTCCCTGTCGAAGCCGAAGTCAGCGGTCGGCGTGATCGCCACCGTCTCGGGCACAATCACAATCTCTACCGACTGGCTCGCCTCGTCACCATCGACGTTCCCGATGATCAAGGAGACCACGTAGGTGCCCCCTTCTTCCCACGCTTTGTCCACCACCTCTACGTCACGAGCGCCGGTTCCGTCGCCGAAATCCCACGTGAATGACGTTGGATTACCGGAGCTGAAGTCGGTGAACCGAATCGGCTCGTTCACGTTCGCAGTTACTGCAGACGGAGCGAAGTTCGCGATCAGTTCTTCGGTGTCCTCGACCACGGGTTCTTCGTCTGGTTCGAGGAGATCCGCTGGCTCGGCCTGGGGCTCGATGACCGGTTCGGGCAATGCAATGGCGGCGGCCTCTACCCCTACACCGAGTGGCACCTCTGGAACTTCTGGCGCATCGTCGAACGGCTCGTCCACTTCGAGCCCGCCCTCTGCGGACCCTTCACCCGGCGCCACATCGGAGTCTTCGCCGCCTGCGAGGACCGCTTCGCCAGTTGCGCCGAGGATGCGTAGCCCGCCTTCGTCCGCAACATCTTCCCCTGGGGATACGCCACCTTCGCCGTCGTCCCCGGTTGCGCCGAATTCAACAGCGCCCGCAACGACGGATTCGATCTTCACGACGCGGGTGATCTCGCCGCTCGCCATTACCGCCGCAGATGCGCCGAGCGGCTGGTTCGCCCACACCGCCGCGCCTCGCAGCTCCAAATCGAAGGGGACGTTGCTAGTCCCAAACGGGAACACCGATACCTGTGCCTCTTCGTCGAGGTCGACGACGTGCACTTGGGATCGTGAGTAGTTGGGTAGGTACACAAACCCGGCGGCGACAACCGGGTCGCCAAACTCGTCATCGGGGTTGGTGTCTATCGCGATCTCGGCGCATCCCGTAGCGGGGCTCGCCACCGCGACTATCGCATCGGCCACGTTGAACGAGACCACCAAAGGATCTTCCATCGGGCCGCTGCCGCCGAAGAGTGCTCCTTGTGTCGCACCCGATAGGCAGAACGGCGTGTCGAGTTCTCCGCTCGCCAGGACGAGGCTTGTGGTGAGCCTGACCGGGTCAACGAAGAAGGTTTCACCTCCAGCGGAGACAACGTGCCGCTCTTGATCTTCGTCGACCGCTGGTGGCAGCTCCTCGAGGATATTGAAGCGCTGGTCGACGACCGATACCAAGGTGTCGGGCCCGCCTATCAGTCCGACGAATCGGCCACCGGGCTCGGCCGCGACGCTGCTAAGTGGGTCCGAAATTGGGATCGACTCGACCACGCTGGTCTGAGGATCGATGACCATGATCTGGTCGCTGTCCGAAACGATTACCGCGCGCTCGAAGTCTGACGACGGGTGAACTTGGAGCGCCCGATCCTCAGGGTCAGAAGACAGCTCAAGGTCTATCTGGAGAGTGGTTGTGAAGCGTTGCCCATCGATCAAGGTGAGTTGGCCGTCGGTGCGATTTATAAGTGCGGCACCGCTGCCATGAGGCGCCACCGCAAGATCGGCGCCAGGGTCAGCTACTTCGATTCGAGTGGTCACCTCGCCGGTCGACCCGTTGACTTTCAACAGCTCGCCTTCAAGACCGTGTTCAATCCAGGCCTCCGGATCGGCAAAGGCCACTCCAGTGGAGGCCTCATCGCCGGGACGAAAGACCACAAGAGCGGTCGCGACGAGCGCGACGAGGATGACGACAGCCACCCCATACCGGGTCACCAGATATAGAGCTCGAGATTCAGTTCCTGCCACTAGGAAGCCACTCTCCACAACAACACGTCGCCTTAACGGTACCGATGCCCCACGTTGAGTGAGGAACCGGGCCGTCGAAGATGTTAGATGCCAAATACCGCTGATATTTCGCGGCTGACACCACATCACCCTCCGTACCCAATTACATGAGGTGTGCTCCAAAACGTCGGAGCACCGAGCGTGACTTAGGCTGGCGGCTATATGGATCGAGATCTAAAGCGTTGTTTGGGGCAAATGATGAAGGGGGTCCAAGTCGTGGCTTCCTCACATGACGGGGTCACCCGGGCGTACTGTTCGCATTGGGTAATGCAGGTCTCGTTCGACGAACCGATCATGTTGGCCTCCATCTCGCCCAAGCACGACACCCACGGCCTGATCGAGGCGTCAGGGTGGTTCACCGTGTCGAATCTCGCCGGCGACCAGGTCGATATCGGCCAGTACTTCTCCTACCCAGGGCGAAAGTTCAAACACATCGCGTCCGAGTGGTTAGTGGACAACGACCAGGGCAAACCAGTGGTGCCCGATTGCATCTCATGGGTCGACTGTGAGGTGCTCGAAAAGCTGCCGACCAGCCTTGGCGACGAGATGGACCACGACCTCTTCTTGGCTCGCGTCACCGGGTTTGGCGAAGGGCGACTCGGCGAGGACCCTCTGCTGTACTCCTCACGACATGGATGGCGAAAGGCTGGCGACAAGGCCCGCGAACCCGGTCGATCGGTCCGCGACGAATTGCTCGCCCGGCTAGAAGCCGAAGGTCTCGCCGACTAGCTCGCTGTGCCCTTTAGCGCCGGGGAGGCACCCAGGTGAGCCCCTTGTAGGCGCGGATAAAGCCGTGGTTGATCATCACTTCGTGCAATGGACTCTCCACTGCTGGTTGGCCATCGATCTTTCCAACCTCAAGGGAACGGATCATCCCGGTACGGAGAAGGTCCTTGAGACCCTCCACCCAGCGGGGATCGTTGAGCGCCTCTGGACGATCCCGCAGGATCGGGAAGCTGACCAGGCTCTTGCCGCCGCGTTCGACATAGAGCGCTAGTTCCCCGTCGAGAAGAACGACGTGCGCGCCAGCGCTTCGCTGGGGACGGCCATCGGAGTCCGGCCAACGTAGTGAAGCCCCATACGGTTGGGCCGGATCGGTTGCCGCCAACACCACCGTTGTCGGTTCGTCGTGAGAATCGCCCAGCGACCGCAGCCGATCCACCGCCCCAGGGGTAGCGAACTGCGCGGCACCCAGCCCTTCGACGAAGTACCCGCGCCGCAACTCACCCCGTTCCTCCAGCGCCTTGAGCATCGGGTACACACCAGCGAAGCCTCCGGTTATCCCCTCCCCCAACGCTGCTTCTCGGGTCAGCACGCCGTAGCGCTCGACGAGTTGCAACGCCCGAGCGGTAGTGCGGGCGGTCGGGGCAGGTTCGGGGACGAGAAGGCTCGAAACCAACGACCATCTACCCGCCGCTTGGGGCGGCCCGCTCTGGCGAAGCTGACCTACCCGAGGGCGGCGACGTTGCTGGCGAGAGCCGGGTGCGGACTTCTTTCCCAGGAAGGCCCGAAGCGGTGCGAGCGAGTCGTTGGTGACCTCACCCGCCCAGACGAGATCCCAGAGAGCCGCCAGGATCGCCTCGTTGCCGTAGCCCACATCGTCGGCGTTGGCCGCCGCCACGAGGTCGAACCAAAACGATGCTCCGCCTTCGGCGAGCCGGGCGCGAAGAAGGTCGTGCAGCGGTTCAGCCGGGGGTTCGCGGGTCGGGTCGACGAGCAGTGCGACCTGATCACGAAACGCGAGGCGCACTCGCCCGTCGTTCGAGCCGACCGCACCAGCGCCCACCCAAACAATCTCACCCGAGGTACATAAGAGGTCGAGATCCGACGGCCGGTACTGTGCCATCCGCGCGGGCAGGATCGAACGCTCGAGCGCAGAAGCGGGCAGGGCCGCACCTTGGAGAACACCGAGGACGTCGGCTAGGCCGTCGACGCCGCGACGGTTGACCCCGACCCCCTGCCACATGGGCAAGAACCTTCCGAGCGCCGACTTCTCGACGGGGGCGACTTCGGCGCGCAGTGCTGCCAGCGATCGGCGTCGAAGTTGTCGCAACACACCGTCGTCTACCCACTCCCGGGTGGTTCCGTCAGGGCGAAACTCACCTCGAAGGATCTTCCCGTCGGCCGCGAGCCGGTCGAGAACCTGTTCGGCCCGTTCGGAGACCACGCCGTAACGCTGGGCGAACTGCTCGGTCACAAAGGGGCCGTGCGTCCGGGCAAAGCGAATCACCAGATCGCCGAGGGGGTCGTCGACGCTGTCGGTATAGGCCGCAGGCAGCCCGGGCGGCAGTGCGGCTCCGATGGCGTCGCGAAGACGCCCCGCGTCTTCGGCAGCCGCGAACCTTTTGTCATCCCCGAAGCCGACTTCGATAACCCGCAGGTCGTTCAACAATTGATTCACGGCTGCATGGGCATCGAGCTCATCGATCGACCTGGCCTCGATCTCATGGCGATCGAGCGGGCCGAGCAACCGAACCAGATCATGGACCTCATCGGCGTCGCGGGCCTTTCGACCATCCACCAACCGTTGAAGCTCCAGCTCCAGATCGGCGAGCACTCCCGGGTCGAGTAGCTCGCGAAGTTCCTCCGCCCCCAGAAGATCCCGCAGCATCTCCCGGTCGAGGCTCAGTGCCGCAGCCCGGCGTTCGGCCAGCGGGGCATCGCCCTCGTACATGTAGACGGCGATCCAACCAAACAACAACGACTGAGCAAAGGGCGACGCTCGGTCGGTATCGGCGACGACCACGCGAATGCTGCGATCGTGAATGGCCTGCAAGATCCGACGAAGCGACGGCACGTCGAACACGTCGTTGAGGCATTCCCTGGTGGTCTCCAACAGAATCGGGAAGCTAGGATACTTCGCGGCGACCCGCAACAGGTCGGCACTGCGTTGACGCTGCTGCCATAGCGGCGTCCGCTGATCTGGTCGGCGGCGGGGCAGCAACAACGACCGGCCCGCGCACTCTCGGAAACGGCTAGCGAAGAGCGCGCTCCCTGGAAGTTCAGCTACGACAGCCTCATCGATCTCGCCGGGGTTAAAGGAAATGTCGGCCGGATCGAATTCATCGGTGGCTTCGGGAAGACGGATGACGATGCCGTCGTCAGCCCACATCATCTCGACGTCCATCCCCCACAACTCGCCGAGCTTGGCTCGCAGAGCCATACCCCATGGCGCATGCACCTGAGCTCCGAAAGGCGACAGGATACAGACCCGCCAATCACCGATCTCATCTCGGAAACGCTCGACGACGATCGTGCGGTCGTCGGGCACCACCCCGGTCGCTTTGCGCTGATCACCGATGTAGTTGACGACGTTGTTGGCAGCGAGCGCATCGAGCCCATGTCGACTCGTCAACCGATCGACCGCAGCGTCATCGGTGAGATCGCTCATCTCGCGTACGAACGTTCCGAGTGCCTCACCCAACTCGACCGGGCGGCCGGGGCCATCGCCATGCCAGAACGGCATCTTGCCGGGCTCCCCCGGTGCGGGCGTCACGACCACACGTTCAAAGGTGATGTCTTCTATCCGCCACGTCGACGCGCCAAGAAGAAACGTCTCACCCGGCCGAGACTCATACACCATCTCTTCGTCGAGCTCGCCGACTCGTGTGCCGTCGGGCAAGAACACGCCATAGAGACCACGATCTGGGATAGTCCCCGCGTTGGTGACCGCCAAACGCTGAGCTCCCGCGCGACCCCGGATCGTTCCACCGACCCGGTCCCACACGATGCGAGGACGAAGCTCCCGGAACTCTTCGGCCGGATAGCGGCCCGCCAGCAGATCGAGAACGCCGTCGAGGACATCATTTGAGAGTTCGGCAAAGTTGGCCGACCCTCGAACCACCGAAGACAGATCGTGGAGCGACCAATCCTCCAAGGCACACATCGCCACGATCTGCTGCGACAACACATCGATGGGATTGCGCGGATAGGTCGTCGACTCGATCGCGCCCTGCTGCATCCGGTCGACAACCACCGCTGTTTCTAGAAGATCCGAGCGATGCTTCGGGAAGATCTTCCCGATCGACGTCGCGCCGACCTGGTGACCGGCGCGACCAACGCGCTGCAAACCGCGACTAACCGCACCCGGCGACTCCACCTGGATCACCAGATCGACGGCACCCATGTCGATTCCAAGCTCTAGCGAACTCGTCGCCACGATGGCACGAATCGACCCGCTCTTCAGCTGATCTTCGACCTCGAGCCGACGAGCTTTGGACAACGAGCCGTGGTGAGCGGCTACTCTCCCGGAGCTGCGCTCCTCCAGCTGTCGCAATCCGTCGCTTCGCTCCTCGATGCTCTGCTGCTGCGCCAGAGGCGTTGACCCGTCGCTCGTCCCTCGCTCCTCGCTTGAGCTACCCACGACGTCGCCCGAATCCGGGTCCGGTTCAGCTTCTTCCTGGTCCCAGAGTTCGTTTAGGCGACCGGCTAGACGCTCGGCTAGGCGTCGGCTGTTGACGAACACGATCGTCGAACGGTGTCGACGAATCTGGTCGAGAATCTTGGGATGGACCGATGGCCAAATACTGCTCCGCTGCGGCCCGCCCGATGCTGGGCCCGACGTCGGCTCCTCGGTGACCTGGCCGAGGTCGGCCATGTCCTCGACCGGTACGATCACCTCGATATCCATGTTCGGTTCGGCGCCGGCGTCGACGATCTCGACCGGTCGCCACCGGAACGATCCGTCGTCGTTTCGCGATCGCCCGCCCAAGAACCGCGAGATCTCCTCCAGAGGACGCTGCGTTGCCGACAGACCGATGCGCTGGACTGGCCGACCGATCAGGTGCTCGAGCCGTTCCAAACTCAGCGACATGTGCGCGCCGCGCTTGGTTCCCGCGACCGAGTGGATCTCGTCGATGATCACCGCATCGACGTTGCGCAGCGTTTCCCGCGCTGCTGAAGTGAGCATCAAGAACAACGACTCGGGCGTGGTGATCAACAAATCCGGCGGGTTCCGAACGAGCTTGCGGCGCTCGTCGGCAGGTGTGTCGCCGGTACGCATGCCAACCGTCGGAACATGCAACTCATCCCCGAGCCGTTCGGCAGCGAGGGTGATTCCACGAAGTGGCGAGCGAAGGTTCTTCTCGACATCCACTGCCAAGGCCCGCAGCGGAGAAAGGTAGAGCAGCCGGGTACGGGCCTCGCGTTCGGGAACCGGTTCGGTCATCAACCGGTTGAGCCCCCACAAGAAGGCCGCCAAGGTCTTGCCAGAACCCGTGGGCGACAAGATCAACGTGTTCTCCCCAGACGAGATCGCAGGCCAGCCCTTCGCCTGTGGCGGCGTTGGCTCCACGAACGATGTCTCAAACCACGCGCGCACCGACGGG
>CAZTDG010000152.1:0-7101 GCA_964612655.1 uncultured Acidimicrobiales bacterium
GGCTCTGGACCTGGTCGTTCGCGATCCCAGAGAACGCTGAGAACACCGCTGCTGCGTGGGAGTTCATCTCATGGGCAACCTCCGAGGAATACATCAACGTTGTTGGCGAGAACTTCGGCTATGCGTCCGTCCTTGGGGGAACTCGCTTCTCGACATACGCCAACCCCGACTACATCGCAGCCACCGAAAGCTTCAGCGACGTAGTGCTCGAACAGATACTGCTCGCCGATCCAAACAACCCGGGCCTCACCCCACGCCCCGGCCTGCCAGGGGTTCAGTACGTAGGTATCCCGGAGTTCCAGGACATCGGCACCCGCTGCACCCAGGAAATCTCCGCAGCAATCGCTGGCCAGCAGAGCCTCGACATCGCTCTCGACGCCTGCCAGGCAATAGCGAGCGAAGTCTCCCAGTAGTTGCCCAGAGGTGGCGGGTGGATGCGCAACGATGGCAGACACCCGCCACACTGGAAGACGTGAGTGAGCAGCCACAATCCGATCCTCGGGTGACCGACGAACCTGTCGTAGTAACGGCGTTCTACAAGTTCGTTGCGTTGCCAGACTTCGAGGCCATCCGCGACGAGCTACTCACCCGCTGCATGGACGCGGGCATGCGCGGCTCGATTCTGCTCGCGACCGAGGGCATCAACGGCACGGTGGCCGCCTCTCGCGAAACGACCGACGAGATCTTCGCCTGGTTGCGTTCAGACGAGCGGTTCGCCGACCTCGAAGTGAAAGAGTCCCGCAGCAGACAACTTCCGTTTCGCCGGATGAAGGTACGCCTCAAAAAAGAGATCGTGACCTTCGGTCAGCCCGTGGACCCCACCGACCAAGTCGGGACCTACGTCGATCCCAGCGACTGGAACGGCGTCATCTCTGAGCCCGACGTGCTGGTGATCGATACCCGCAACGTCGAAGAGGTAGCGCTCGGTTCCTTCGACAATGCCGTCGATCCGGGCACGGAGTCCTTCGGTGAGTTCGCCGACTACGTCGCAACCCTCGATCCGGCGCAGCATCCAAAGATCGCGATGTTTTGTACCGGTGGCATCCGGTGCGAGAAGGCGTCGTCCTACATGCTCGATCAGGGCTTTGAAGAGGTGTTCCACCTCAAGGGTGGAATCCTCCAATACCTCGAAGACGTGGATCCCGCCGAGTCGATGTGGCGCGGCGAGTGTTTCGTCTTCGACGAGCGCGTCACCGTCGACCACGACCTTGAGCCCGGCGACTACACGCTGTGTCGCGGCTGCCGGCATGTCTTGGGTCATGAGGAACGCGCGGACGAGGCCTATGAGGAAGGCGTGAGCTGCGCCAAGTGCATCGGCGACCTGACCGCAGACCGCGCCGAGCGACTGCGCGAACGGCACCGCCAAATCTTGCTCGCCGAAGCTCGGGGTGCCCGTCACCTCGCACCCAACGGCTAGCCAGTCGACATGAGCCCAAACCAAGCCGCGCTGGATCTGTGTTGGGCGATCAACTCTACGTCGCTGGTCTCTGGGCCGGGCGTCGCAAGCACACCCTCGATCACGGTCGAAGATCTAGACCAGGAGCATCTCGACAGCTTCCTTCGAGATCAGGAACCGGGGCATCGCGTCGGCCGCTACTTCGAACAGCTCATCCACTACTGGCTGCGCCATGTTCGTGAGCTGGACGTCGTTGCGACCGGCCTGCAGCTCAAAGACGGCAAAATAACGGTCGGCGAGATCGACTTCCTCTACCGAGATGAGTCCGACACGCTGGTTCATTGCGAGGCGTCGGTGAAGTTCTTCCTGTGCACCCCGGGGGCATCTCCGAGCCAGTTCCCGGGCCCGAACGCGCGAGACAGTTTCGAAGCCAAGTCGACCAAACTCTTTACCAAGCAGCTCCCGGCCAGCGAAGGCCGCATCGAGGGTGTCGGCGCCCGTCACGGGCTGGTCAAGGGCATGATCTTCTACCGCGACGGGGAGCCAGAGGTTGCGGCGCCCGAGCGACTTGCAGAGAATCACCTACGAGGAACGTGGCTACGCGCCGCTGAAACCGAGCGGCTGCGATCCACTGACCGATCATTCGCCATTGCCCAGAAACCGCATTGGCTCGCACCGGAATCAAAGGTTGAGCCAGTCGACGCCGAAGTGATGGTCACGCGGCTGCGCGAACACTTCCTTGGGCCAGCGCACCCGGTGATGATCAGCGCCCGCGATCACGACGGCACCGAGGCCGATCGGATGTTTGTTGTACCCGATCATTGGCCCGGCACAAGTTCCTGACACCCAAAGTGGTGGGATCGACGTAACGGTCGGTAAGAAGTTGGAACTGACCACCGGGTAACACGTGAAAACGCCTCTAGTTCTGGCATCCTTTCTACGTGCCAAGTCCCACCGCTCCCGCAACGAGCATCCCCACCTTGGCGGAGGTAAAGGCAGCAATTCCTGCTGAGTGCTTCGAGCGCTCGTTCGCCAAGTCGTTCGCCTACGCCCTGATGTCGGTCGTGCTGACAATCAGTATCGGATTTCTCGCGTGGCTGTTCATCCCGCTCACCTGGCAATGGACGCCGGCGTGGATCGCCTATGCCTATGTCAACGGCACAGTTGCCACCGGCGTATGGGTCGCTGCTCACGAGTGTGGACATCGAGGGTTCGCAAACGGCACTCGAGCTCAGGACGCGGTCGGCTTTGTGCTGCACTCGTCGCTGCTCGTCCCCTACTTCTCTTGGCAACGCAGCCACGCCATCCACCATGGAAAGACCAACCACCTCGTCGAGGGTGAAACCCACGTACCGAAGCGCAACACCAACAGTCGAGGCCAGTTCACCCTGAAAATGCGCAGCGTATTTGGGCGACGTGTCCACGGGGCCTTCACGATCGTTTCCCGGTTGAGCTTCGGCTGGCTCCTCTACCTCCTCATCGGTGCCACCGGTGGCGCCGACCGCGGCGTGACCAATCACTTCTGGCCCGGCCGCCCCTTTAGCCAAGCGCTGTTCCCCGATCGCTGGAAGAACAAAGTTCGTGTCTCTGCGCTCGGCGTGCTCGTCGTGATCGGCCTCCTGATCTGGGCGGCAGTCGCCACCAGTCCTTGGCTTGTGCTCGCCCTATACGTTGGCCCCTACATGGTCACCAACGCCTGGCTCGTCGCCTACACCTGGCTACAGCACACCGATGCCGAGACCCCGCACTACGACGACGACTGGTCGTTTGTTCGAGGTGCCTTCTGCTCGGTGGACCGACCCTATGGCCCCATCGTGGACTTCTTGCATCACCGGATCGGAACCACGCACGTGGCTCATCACCTCGATCACAAGATCCCGCACTACAACGCCCGCCAGGCAACCGAGGCGATCAAAGCAGCTTTCCCCGATCACTACCGTTACAACCCAACGCCAATCCGACGTGCGTTGTGGGAAGTGGCGACCGAATGTCACGTAGTGGGCGAGACCGAGGACGGTTGGCAATACACCGACCAGATTCCTACCGACGACGTTTCACGCGAACAGGTCGCTGCCGCGTAGGCAGAGCTCGCCGAGCCATAGGTGATCAACCCGGCAAGCCGTAGAGGGTTCAACTTGCGCGCTCGCGCTCCTCTTGTGATAGACCGAAACATATCGAAACGAGCTGATAGTTCGTAAGCGGTTGGCAAGGGGCTGAACAGGTTGGGCGAAGGCGACGGCACTCATGGGTGAGGGGTCAGACGGAACAGGACGAGTGCAGATCGCGCCTATCGAAGCACGACATCTCATCGCTTCGTACAACCGGGCGTCGCAGACCTTCATCGAGCACGGTTCGACGCTCGATGACCTTGTCCGTGAGGCCGCTTCCCTACTCGACCGCCCGCCACCGGCGGTGCCGCTCGTCGAGCTTGGGCAGGCCTTGCACGACGATGCCGAACACCTGACCGATTTCCTCGAGTTCGTCGAACGCACCGACGGCTTCCCCGCACTACTCGACGCGGTGCCCAGCCTGTGCGCCTCGTCGGCCTGTGCCGATGAGTCCTCCCGGGAGCTCCTTTCGCTCGCGCGCCTCTTGACCGGTACGGAGTCGATCGAGGAGATCATCGACGCCGTCGACGCGATCACCAACGGCGATGCGTTCGGCCCCGAGGGAGCATTCACCACCGCCACCATCGCGCGAGAGCTGCGACCGATCTTCGCGACCGCGTTCGCCATTGCATTGGACCATGGTTGGTGGAACGCCGATTTGCCGTTGTACGTCGCAGCGGGAGTTCCCGCCTATGGCGACCCCAGTCCAGAGACCATGCTTTCACTCGGGCACCTACTCACGACCGACCGCGGCTATCAGCCCTTCGAAACTTCGGCGAATCCCTTCGGCCTTCCCCGAGATGAGGGCTTGTTCGGCCCGGTCGCACATGCACTAGTTGAAAACCCCGAGCTCGCCCGAAGGTTCATCGGTGATCTGCTCACCCAGGAGGAGAACCATGCGTTCCATCGTCAATCGGCACCGCGCTCTGACCAACTGGCACAGCTCATCATCGCTGCCGGAAGCGGAGGTCCCGATCTCCAAGCGCAAACGATCTTCGCCAATCACCTCATCGACTCACTGAACCGGCGCGAAGCCACTACAAGCGAGGTGTTCTGGGCCACCTGGGCCGTGCACGCCGACCTAGCGCTCGAGCACAACGTCGAAACAACCACACCGACATTCGGCGTCAACCGAGCCGTTCCCGAGGCGGTGCGTCCGCATTGGGAAGACCTGTGGAATGACCACCTCGGTCCGACGGTACTGAAGTTCCTTTCTGGGACCGGCCGCGCCGCCCAGCGAACGTACGACTCGTTCGCAACACCACTTACCGTCAACGCGACCTACAACGATGAGGTCTTCGACCCTGGGCCGGGCAACGACCCCGGAGGCACGTTCACGACACGGACCTTGGTCGACGCGGCCGAGGCGGTGCGGGTTGGATCGATCACCACTGCCCCAAGCGCGGAGACCGCTTCGGAGCGAGGCCGCAAAGCGGTGAGCCAGGCCCTGCGAGATGTTTCGCCCGAAGGACCGATTGCTGCAGACGAATTCGCGGTCATCAACCACGGGGCATCGGCTGACGGCGTGTCAACGTACTCGGTTCTGCTTCCCGGGGTCATCGACTTATCGAAGCCTTCCCCCGGGTTCGACCCCCAACACGCGTCGGTTCGAGACATCGATGAAGTCGCGATCCACTCGGCCCCCAGCGCCTCGGTGGAAGACAACCGCTACGCACAACTAGTGATCGCCGGACTCGAGGAGATCGGGGTTCCTGCGAGCTCGAACGTGCTACTCATCGGCCACAGCTTCGGTGCCGACACGGTCCTCGACATTGCGGCCGACGATGATTTCAACAGCACATACAACCTGACCCACGTCGTTGCGGCTGCCTATGACTCGGTCCCCCAACTCGCCGCAGTACCAGCCTCGATCGATGTGCTCGTTCTTCAGAACGAGGACGACAAGGTGATCACGCTCGAGCGCTTTCACCGAGCCGTGGGCCAAGGCGACGAGTCGATATCAATCAACTCGTTCGCCCACGATGTCCGAGAGTTCGACGGCGGTTTGGGTAACGACCTCGGCCATCACCCCGACCGCTACATCGACTATCTCAACAACACCAACGACGCTGACCTCGACCAATTCCTTGCCGGCCTCGACGAAGCGGGTTTCACCGCCGAGGGCACGAAGGTCGCCGTCGACGTCTCGATCACGGCTGGATAGCAAGTGCCGCCGATGCGTCTTACAGCGGCATGCTGTGAGGGACGAACTGCCCGACAAAGACCAACGAATGCCTAAGCGACCACAACACGACTTCTGGGATGACGCCGAAACCCGGTTCATCCAGCCGTACCAGGCGACGAAAAGCTACATCTGCCCAGGCTGCAATCGAGACATTCCACCAGGCACTGGCCATATCGTTGCTATCCCAGAGGGGGCGGTGGACCTTCGACGTCACTGGCACAAGGGATGTTGGACCGGCCGCAGCACTCGCGGCCCGCGTCGATAGGGCCGCTGCACGATGAGTACCGAAATGGATTCCGTCTGGTACGCCGCCTATGGCTCGAACCTTTGGATCGAGCGGTTCCGCGTGTACTTGCAGGGCGGGTCTCCACCCGGTGGTCGCCACGAACACCCGGGCGCCCGGGACCCGAGCCCACCGCAGGCATCGCAGACCCGCTTTTGTGAGCATCAGCTTCGCTTCGGCGGCGAATCACCGTCGTGGGGCGGCGGCGGGGTTGCGTTCCTGGAGAGTGAGCCCACCAATGCACGCACCGCGCTGCGGTTGTATCGGATTACCGCCGAGCAATTCGAAGACGTGTTCTTCCAGGAGAACGGTCTCGATGCGCCGGCCGCGCTCGACCTCGCCCGAGCGCGAGCCGCCGGACATCTCGATGCACATGTTCGTCGCTATGGCCGAGTGCTGTTCCTCGGCGACAACGATGATGGCCTCCCCATCTTCACAATCACCGCCCACACGGTTCCTCCTGCAAAAGCGCCGCACCCGAACTACGTGGCGACGATTGCGTCCGGACTTTTGGGTGTCGTCGACGGCCACGGCTTCGGTTTCGCAACGCTGGACGAGGTTCAAAACCAGCTCGCCGAAGCGCTCGACTCGGTCGGGTTCACCGATGAACTCTGGTCAAAGGTCGCACCAGCGCCCTAGCCCGATCGCACTACCGCAGCGACTATTTTGGTTTTACGGGAACTTCGAGCCCCCTTCAGGCGTAGAAGCAATACGACCGATGGTTACACCACGGCGCATTGAGGAACACCATGACGATCACGCACAAAACTCGACGCACCTCCGCGCTCTCGGGCGTGCTCGCGCTCGGCCTGCTCGCCGCAGCGTGCGGAAGCGATGCCACCGATCTCGCCGATGGCCCAACGAACGACGGTTCCAGTGCGACCGGAGCGGTAGAAACCGTCACCGTGGACGACGTCGATATTCAACTCACGAGCGGTCTCGCCACATTCGACACCTGCAGTGCGCTACTCACCCACCTCCAGACCGAAGGCGCAGAGCGGGTTGGCGCTTTCGGCTTCAACAACGGCGGTGGATTCGGCTTTGGCTTCGACGAAGTGGAAGCCATGGAGGACGAGGAAGTTTCGGAGGAAGCTGCGTTTGATAGCGACGCTGGCCTCGATACCTCAAC
>CAZTDG010000153.1:0-7097 GCA_964612655.1 uncultured Acidimicrobiales bacterium
GTCTGCTGCGCCTGAGGAGTCGCATACAACTGCGTCATCGCCAGCGGCGTCTGTGTCGTCGGCGTCGTCACACACAGCTGCGCCGTCTGTGCCAGCGCCGTCATCGGTCGAGTCCGAGGATCCCGACGAGCTTGAGGAAGATGGGGCTTCTGTGCACACCGTGCTGGCTTCGCCAGCTGCATCGCCTGCTGCGTCGTCGGCGTCGCTCGATGAATCAGCGGGGTCGCTCGAGGAGTCGTCGACCGGACCGCCATCAGATGCCCCAGAGTCGACTGGGGTGAAGCCGACACACTGTGGGTCGACTGAGTTGATGCCACCAGTGCCGACATGACGAAGCGTCAGCGATGTAGCTGCACCAATGCTTTGGCCTCCGTGGGTGATGGTGGCTGAGTTGATGCCATCAGGGATATCAATGCTCGCTGGTGAGACATAGCCGTTGTTGAGTTCGACAACGAACTGCTCATTGGGTTGGGTCCCGATGTCGGGTTGCCCCGTGTGATCGTCGTAGGACACGATCGTTACGTCGTAGGTTCCCGCCGGGAGGTCTATAGAGAAAGGCCCCGCAGTGTTGTTCGCGCCGTCGTTCAGAAGTCGAACGCCGTCGAACTCCACTCCGAACTGGCCGCATGCCGCTTCCGCGCTTGCAGCATTTGGAGCGACAAGCGTTGCTGCCGCGATACTTAGAGCTCCGAAGAGCCGTGTTGCCCGCCGTATCGAACGCTTCGATCGATGTCGCCTTGTAGTCATAGTTCCTCCGTTGGGTCTTCGCCCGTACAGGAGTGACTCTAGTGAAGGTCTATGACCTCTCGCATTTCCGGCGGCCACCCAAATGGGTGGATCACACCCCTAATATCACTTAGCGTGAGTATTTGAGTCCATACGGCCACCAAAATTTGTCGCCACGTGGGTGGGCACACGCCCGCGGTGATTTCGGAGGCGCAAATGTGTCGAAGGCTTTGCGAAAAACCAGCCGTGTGACTTTTCGAAAACGAAGCGGTGTGAGCCTGTTCGTCCAGGTTCGGGCGAACAGGCTCGAGCGTCTTCTAGCGGCCCAGAATCTGGCCGAGAATCGCCTTACCAGCAGGGCTTCCGAGCAAGTCGCCGGCCATGTCCATCAAGCCGCCGCCGTCATCGTTGCTGTCGTCGCCCGCCAGCATGTCGAAGATTCCTCCGAGTCCAGACTCGGGTTGGCGAGCTTGCTCGCGTTCGCCGCCGAGCAGGCTGCCAAGGCCGTTAGCATCGAGGCCGCCTGAGGTGAGACGGCGTCCGAGGTAGCCCATCACGATCGGGGCAAGCATCGGCAATAGTCGTTGGATCAGACCCGAATCGAGTCCGGCGCTCTTTGCGACCGCGCTCTCTACCGCACCTTGTTTGTTGCCGAAGAGATGGCCGAGTACCCGAGCACCGTCGGAACCAAGGGCGCGAGATGCGTATCCGCCACCGAGGAGTGGGCCGAGCATGTCGAGGATCGATCCATCATGATCGTTGCCGAGCGCTCCAAAGAGGGCGTTGGCCTGCGCCGGTTGCTGAGCAGCACCCGCCAGTGATCCGAGCAGCATTGGAAGTGACGCGGCAACGGCCTTGCCTGCATCTTCATTCGACGCCCCGAGCAGTCCTGCGATCTGGCCGATCGTGTCGCCGCTGAATTGTTGTGCGAGTCCGCCGAGTAGTGAATCTGACATTTTGGGTCTCCAAGGAGTAGTGCTTTCTATTCGCACCCTACATCGGCTGATGATCCCGAGGTGTTGAATCACTCACCTGGTGGCGATGGCCAGTGCGCCAGGGACGACCTCGACCGTCGCCGGTGTCAGCCCGATCCGTTCGCCGTCACCCCACAATTCGATCCCTGGGCTTTCGAGGTCGATCGACGTCCCGGTGTGTCGCTGAACCTCGTCCCAATCGGCGGTGCCACCCTTTTGGCGTTGGATGTGTTGCAAAATTCCGAGTCGACCGACTTTTTCGATCGACGTGAAATGCAGGAGCCCGTCGTCGGCGAGCGCGTCGGGGCAGGCCAACATGCCTCCGCCAAAAAAGCGGGTGTTCCCGATCGCGAGCATGGCCGTATCGGTGGTTCGGCGGGTGCTCTCGTCTCCGCCGGTGATCTCATATGCGATCTGTGGACGGGTGAAGCTTGGCAGTTCGGCGATGGCCGCAACCGTGTACAGCGACGGGCCGATCGGCAACGACAGAGCGTTGGCTCGTGCATTGATCGCCGCTGGAAACCCGGCGATAACGATCGAAGCGACCCAACGATGCGACGAGTTGTCGGCGGTCGTTACCCGTAGAAGGTCGACCGTTTTGATCCCGTCGGCGGGGACCGGGTTGGCTGCGTGTTGAAGCCCCATCGCAAAGTCATTGCCAGTACCCGAAGGAACGATCGTCATTGCGATCCCGCTCTGCGCCACATGCTGTATCGCCAGATGCACGAGGCCATCGCCACCAGCGACGACGAGTCGTTCAACCTCTCCATCTGCCACAGCTGTCTTGAGCGCGTCGGCCGACGCCTCGGCTGAGTGGCCGGTGAGGTCCACGACCTCGTGCCCGTCGATCGTTGCTGCGAGCCTCTGGCGCGAAAAATCTCCCCCTCCTGATCGACGGCCGCTCTGAGGATTTTGGAGGAGATGCAGGGCCACGACCCAAGACTAGGTTTGGCGGCGCAGTTCGTCGAAGACGAGTACGGCGCGGCCTGCTGCTTTCGAGCGGTCGACGTCGACCCAACCGAGTAGTGCCCACTCGTTGAAGCCTTCGGGGTCGACCACGATCTGACGCACGCCGATGCGTTCGCCGTCGGTGTCCGCAGCCGGGGTAGCTATCGGGACGTCGAGCTGGAACATCTCGGGAGCTCGTGCGTCCGGGCCGGTCGCAACCTCGCTCTGTTCCTCGAAGTAGGCGGCAACCATCGTCTCAACCTGATCCACCGAGCGCAGCCTCGTTGGTGCTCGCTCGATGTCGAGTGCGTGATCGGGGTCAGATACTCGAGAAAGTTCATCGCTCGAACGGCGGCTTAGGAGCTGGACCCAACGGAACGCTTCGTTACGAATCATCACCGAGAACGCCCGGTTGTTCGAGGTGACGTCGCGAGGGGCAGCTTCGATCGAGGCGAACCGGCTGTCTTGAGCGGGCGAATCGTCCTCTTCGGGGTTGATCATTCGTTCCCACTCGTCGATCAAACTCGAATCGACCTGGCGGACCATTTCACCCAGCCACTCGATCAGGTCGACAACCTCGTCGGTCTTCTCGCTATCGGGCACGGTCTGCACCATTGCCCGGTAGCAGTCGGTCAGGTAGCGCAGCACGAGGCCTTCGCTGCGCTTCATGCCGTACTCCGACACATACTCGCCAAAGGTCATGACCCGCTCGTAGAGCTCGCGCGCCACCGACTTGGGCTTGACGTTCTCCTGGTCGACCCAGGGATGCTTCTCTCGGAAGCCGTTAAACGCAACGTATAAATCATCGCGAAGCGGCTTGGGGTACTCGACCTCTTCGAGGCGCTCCATGCGCTCCTCGTACTCGACGCCGTCACGCTTCATCTCGCCGACGAGATCGGTCTTGGCCTTATCCAACTGTGCGGCGAGGATCGCGCCGGGGTTCTCGAGCACCGATTCGATCACCGACAACACATCGAGCGCGTGTTCAGGCGCGTCTCGGTCCATGTTCTCGATCACTTCGAGTGCGAACAGCGAAAGCGGCTGGTTGAGCGCAAACTCGTCTTGGAGATCGACGGTGACCCGAACGGTGCGTCCGTCCTCATCGGGTGTGTCCAGGTGTTCGACCACCTCGGCGTCGAGGAGTGACCGGTACATCGAGATCGCCCGGCGGATATGTCCACGTTGGGCTTTGCGGGTCTCGTGGTTGTCTTGCAGCAGCCCTCGTACAGCCTCGCAGCCGCCTGGTTGTTCAAAGTCGCCGTGCACGGGTGGGCGGTCGAGCAGGTTCAACAGCATCTGGTGGCTCACGTTGAAACTCGACACCATCGGCTCGGGCGAACCGTTCACCAACTTGTCGAAGGTGTCTTCGGTCCAGTGCGCATAGCCGCGGTCTGGCGGTTTCTTCTTTTGCGCCTTCTTCTTTTTCTTCGGGTCCGCTGCTGCCTTGCGCTCGGCGGCGAGGTTCTCGACTACGTGGGGCGGGGCTTGGACCCACACCGTGCCTTCGTCATCGAAGCCCTTGCGCCCGGCACGTCCCGCGATCTGTTGGAACTCGCGAACGGTCAGAATCCGAACTCGCTGCCCGTCGTACTTGAAGAGCTGGGTCATCAGGACCGAACGGATCGGCACGTTGACGCCTACGCCCAGCGTGTCGGTCCCCACGATGACCTTCAGCAAACCTTTTTGGGCCAGCTTCTCCATGAGCAGCCGGTACTTCGGGAGAAGCCCGGCGTGGTGAATTCCCACGCCGTGAGAGAGGAAACGTTTGAGGTCCTTGCCGATCGGGGTGTCGAAGCGGAAGTTGCCCACCTCTTCACGAATGGCGGCCTTCTCCTCCTTGGTACAGATCGACAAACTCGTGAACGACTGCGCAGCTTCGAGCGCGGACTTCTGCGTGAAGTACACGACGTACGCGGGGGAGCGCCCTGATTCGAGCAGCGACTCAACCGATTCGTGCACCGGCGTGTTCTGCCACGCAAAGTCCAACGGCACCGGACGTTCGGTGCTCGAAACAGTGACCGTCTCACGGCCGGTTCGGGCGGTGAGGTCTTCCTCGAAGCGGGCGGTGGGGCCGAGCGTCGCGGACATCAACAAGAACTGCACCTGGGGGAGCTGCAGCAACGGCACCTGCCACGCCCAACCTCGCTGAGGGTCGGCGTAGTAATGGAACTCATCGACGACGACGAGGTCGATCTCTGCGGCGGCACCGCGGCGAAGGGCCAGGTTGGCGAGGATCTCTTGGGTGCAACAAATAACGGGAGCGTCAGCGTTGACCGAGGCGTCGCCGGTGACCATGCCGACGTTGTCTGAACCCAGCGCCCGGCTCAACGCGAAGAACTTCTCTGACACCAACGCCTTGATCGGTGCGGTGTAGTAGCTCCTGGTGCCGCGGGCCATGCTCGCGAAGTGGCCGGCCATGCCGACCATCGACTTCCCCGAGCCGGTTGGCGTTGCCAGGATCACATGGTTGCCGGTGAACAGCTCGAGGATGGCTTCTTCCTGTGCGTCGTAAAGGTTGAGGCCGATCGACGCGGAGTACGTCAAGAACGCGTCGATTAGCGCGTCAGGATCTGCCCCGTCACTTGGGAGATGGTCGAGGAGGGACAGCGGCTTTGGGCGTTAGCGCTCGACGCCGAAGCGTTCGAGTGCGGCCTTGGTGCGATCGAGAAGGTACTGCGGAACGCCAAACGGAGTGTCTCCGCCACCGGAAGCGCCGCCATCGCCAGCGTCAGCTGCGGCGCTGGCACCGGCTGCAGCAGCGGCTGCCGCCGCCTCTTTCTCGGCGAAGTAGCGGTCCCACGCTCGTTCGATGACGATGTTGTCGTGGTCGATGTGGCCGAGCAGCTCGCCATTTTCGAACCGGACCCAATAACGCTTCCAGGTGATGCCGTTCGACATGGCGACTTTGCCCCGAGTTCCCTTGGGAACGCCAGGAAGATCGGTCGTTGCGAGCACTTTGGCTCCCGACTTAATGCGCTGCGACAGATCGACGGTCTTGGCCATGGCGACAGGTTAACGGCCAAGTCATCTTTTAGCAGAGCTTAAAGAGTGGGGAATTCCTCTTCGCCTAGTCGAGTTAGCCTGGCCACTATGTTGCGTTTGACTCCGATCATTCTCGCGATTGCCCTTTTGGCAACCGCCTGTTCGTCAGATCTCCTCGATGAGACAGCCGCCGGTGGTGATAGTTCCGGGTCCGAGGTTGAGGAGTCGTCAGGAAATACCACGGCGCCAACGATCGCCGAGAGCGCAGAGGCCGAAGCCCCCTTCGTCGTCGATGGGCCTACCACCACGTTCGTTCCACCCCTCGACGGTCCCTTTGTTGACGGCGGCGTCAGCAGCGCTGACTTCGACCTGTCCGGTGTGATCGTCGAAGACCCACCCGCTTTGCCGCAGGTGCTCGCCAGCCTCCCTTGGGACACCGATTGGTCTCGCCGCACGGTCGAGAACTGGGACGAGTTCCTCCGAGGTCTGCAAACCCCAGACCCTCGTGACGGCATCCCGCCGATCGACTCGCCAGTCTTTGAAAGCGTCGCCCGAGCCGCCGAGTGGCTCGACCCGAACGAACCCGGAGCCCTCGTACAGCTCAACGGTGAAGCTCGCTTCTACCCGCTGGGCATCATGACCCGCCACGAGATCGTCAACGATGCGTTCGGCGACGTGCCAGTAGCGGTTACGTTCTGCCCGCTGTGTAACACCTCGATCGCCTTCGACCGTCGTGTCGACGGTGAGGTCCTGCGCTTCGGCGTGTCGGGTCTGCTTCGCAACAGCGACCTCGTGATGTGGGATGACCAAAGCACGTCGCTATGGCAACAGCTCACCGGTGAAGCCGTCGTGGGTGAACAGGCGGGCGTGGAACTCGAGTGGATCCCCACCTCGGTCGTGTCGTTCCGCCAGTTCGCGGAGAACTTCCCCGACGGATCCTCACTTGCCGGTGAAAGCGGTTTCGGACGTCAGAGCTATGGCGCCAACCCATACGCCGGTTACAGCTCGTCGGCTCGACCCTTCCTGTTCGACGGCGAAGCTGACGATCGCCTTCCAGCGCTGAGTCGAGTGGTTGGAATCAGTGAAGGCGACACGATCGCGGCTTACTCCTTCGACGCAGCCGCAGCAGTCGGTGTGATCAACGATGAGGTCGACGGTCGTCCGGTTGTCGTCTTTGCCGGAGGCACCACCACCGACGCACTCGACGCCGCGAACATCGCATTCTCTGAGCAGATCGGATCGGTGATCGCCTATGACCCGGTTGTCGATGGCCAAGCACTGACCTTCACCGCCAACGGGGATGACACCTTCACCGATGACCAGACCGGCTCAACATGGTCGATCGTCGGCATCGCGACCGACGGCGAACTGGCAGGCAGCCAACTCGGCTCGATCGAACATCGCAACGAGTTCTGGTTCGCCTGGCAAGCCTTCTTCGGCCCCGACACCCTCCGCGAGCTGTAACCC
>CAZTDG010000154.1:0-7073 GCA_964612655.1 uncultured Acidimicrobiales bacterium
CTTTTTGATAACGACGGCGTGCTCGTCGACTCCCACCTCGCGGGTTCGCTCGCGTGGGAGCAGCTGTGCGACGAATTCGATCTCGACTTTGGCGTGGTCTCGACGGTGTTTGTCGGTTGCCGGGCCGAAGATACCCTCGCCAAATTCGTCGACCCTGAACGCCTGACTGCCGCGATCGCTCGACTCGAAAACCTCGAAGTCGAACGAGCGGTAGACACCCCACTCATCACCGGAGCCGATGGATTCCTCGACCGGCTCGGCGAATGCCCGTGGGCGGTCGTGACCTCAGCTAGTCGTCGACTTGCCGAGGCCCGTTGGGCGGCTGCTGGCATCCATGCCCCAGCCACCATCACCGCCGATGACGTCACCAGCGGCAAGCCAAACCCCGAGCCATTCGTGACCGCAGCTCACAAGCTCGGCGTCGACCCGGCCGACTGCATCGTGTTCGAAGACTCCATCGCCGGAGGCATCGCGGGTACAGCCGCCGGCGCACGGGTGATCGCGGTAGGCGACCTTGACTGGCCCGACGAACCAATGGCACGCATCCAAGACTTCACTGAGATCACCAACGTCGTCGCCTCCCCCGAAGGTGTCGCCTTCGAGCTCTGAGAACCGAGCTGCAGGCTCGAACTCGAGGTGTCTAACACCCGAACTGCATTCTCCTGAGTTCGGCCATCAACCCGTCGCTTCTATACGATCCAGCGGTGGCACTCACTCTTGGTTCTTCTGGTTCTTCCGATCCAAACGCGGACATCGAAGAACGCAAGGCATTGCGTCGAATGAAGGCGCTGGCGACGGGCTTGCTCGTCGTTGCCGCGATCCTCTTCGTCATATCCAGCGGCTTGGAAGAGTCTCGCCCCGCATGGGGATACGTGCGAGCCACCGCTGAGGCGGCCATGGTCGGGGCGCTCGCCGATTGGTTCGCGGTGAACGCGCTCTTTAAACACCCCCTCGGCTTGCCAATTCCACACACCGCGATCGTCCCGGAACGCCAGGGCGAAATCGCAGACGGTCTTGCCAAGTTCGTGAGCAACAACTTCCTCGCGGGCGAAGTCGTGGGAGAGAAGCTCGAAGGCGCAGAACTAGCGAAGACCTTCGGCCAATGGTTGGCCAAACCGGAGAACGCGTCGTCACTGATCGATGACGTAGTGCTAGCAGCGCAGGCCATCTCACGGAAGATGGGCGAGGACGAAGTGGTCAAAATCGTCGTCGAGAAAGTGTTCTTCGACCGGTTGGGCGAACACGGCAAACAGCTCGAGGCCGAGGTCCAAGAGTACGAACAGGTCCACGGATGGACCAAAGAAGTGTTTGCTTCGGTCGAACGAGGGCTCGGTGAGGCAGCCCAACCAGTCGACACGGAGGTTCGCCAACAACTTGAGGCCGAGCTCGCTGGACTCGCTGATGCGCTCACCCACAACAAAGAGTTGCAAGCGAGGGTCGACCCATGGATCGTTTCTGCGGTAGCCCACTTGGCAGATGCTGGCCGTGGTCAGGTCGGAGCGCTGATCTCGCAAACAGTTCGGGACTGGGATCCAGACGAACTGGTTGACCAAATCGAACCCAAGGTGGGTCGCGATCTTCAGTTCGTCCGCATCAACGGAACGCTCGTCGGCGGGTTCGTCGGATTTCTCCTCTTTGCCGGTAGCGAACTGTTTTTCTAACCCAGGGAGCCATCCGCCGAGCCGATGGTGAATCTAGGAACGATCAACCTGAATAATTCATGCCCAGTGTTCCTAGATTCCCAGGTTCTGGGCCAGGCAGGGAGCTAGGCGCGCTCGATGATGACGCCGCGCCAAAAGCCGATCCGGCCGCCGACTTTGCCCTTGGCTAACGGCCAGGGTTTCGCATATTCAAACGCCGCATCGAGAACGGTATCGTCGCCGACATCGACGTGAAAGTACGAGGCCTTACCCTTCCACGGGCAACGTGACGTGGTGGGGCTCTCAACCAGCGCACCGTCGAGAATCGAGCTCTTGGGAAAGTACGTGACACCTTCGACCACGCGCACGTCGTCGCTCTCAGCGATCAACTTGCCGTTATAGAAGGCGCGGGCGGTTCCACTCATGCTCGACTCATTACACAGCTTGTTCTTCGGCTCATTGCTCGACTTGTCGCAATGTCTACTGCTCGGCGCAGCGCATCGCTCCCTGACCTCGCGACGATCGTTTCGGCATTGATAGTCATTGACGCTGGAAACGGTTCGAGATCCCCGAACCATTCCATGCATTCGAGCGATGACGCCGAGCCGATGGTGAATCTAGGAACGATCAACCTGAATAATTCATGCCCAGTGTTCCTAGATTCCCAGAGTTTGGTCAACGGCCATGAGCGAGGGTCGGACCGAGCGCGCAATACAACGTGAACAGCTCTTCGCGGTCTTGGCCTTCCTGGTCTTGGCCCTCTTCGCCACTCGCGTGGGAACCGGAGTTCCTGTCACCGGGGGCAGGCGAAGACGCTTCGAGGGCGGCCGCTTGAGGGATCGAGTTGATGGCAGCGCCGAATCCGGCCAACAACAACAGTGCCGAGACCGCTGCGGGGACGATCCGACGACGGCCACCGAAGCCCTGGTCACGCCCGTCGGAGATCATCAGATGCATGACCATGGCGAACACACCGAGCGCCGCCGCCGTCCACCACATGATCGTGTACGAACCCGTGAGGTCAAACAGTTCGCCACCGAGCCAAGCCCCCAGGAACGAACCGAGCTGATGCGACAAGAACACCACTCCGAAAAGGGCGCCGGAGTTCGCGGGGCCGAACTGTTCGGTCACCATCGCAGACGTTGGCGGCACGGTCGACAGCCACAGCACGCCCATCACGATCCCGAACAAAATCGTCGTGGTCGCACTCGGCGGTGTCATCACATAGGCGACGATTCCCACAGCTCGCAGGCCGTAGATCACGGCGAGAATCTTCGTGAACGCGAAGCGCTGACCAAGCCAGCCAACCAACAATGACCCGACCACGTTGAACAGCCCGATCAACGCCAACGCGTTCGACGCAACCGACGGTGAAAGCGAGACCGTGGCGATGTATCCGGGTAGGTGCACACCGATGTAGGTGACGTGGAATCCGCAGGTAAAGAACGCAGCGTTGAGCAACAGATATGACGGTGTCGAGCGGGCTTTGTGAAGGTCCTCACGCAACGTGGGAGCAGGCGCAGCAGCCGCAACCGATTCCGGAGATCCGTCTGCCGTGGTACCACCAGCACCAGTCGTGATACGCAAGGCCCGCATCAGCGGGGTCGCGGCGATGATCGGCAACAACAACAAGCCGAGGATCACCGCTGCTCGTTGCCATGAACCGTTGTCCAACAGCAGGCGGGCGACAGGGATCAGTACGAACTGGCCGAGGGAACCGACGGCGCTGACGATGCCCAGCAGCATCGATCGTCGCTCGGGTGGAGCGTTACGCCCGACCGCAGAAAGCACTACGGCAAAGCTGGCTGCGCCGATGGCGATCCCGGCGAGGAAGCCGCCCGACAACAAGATCGTCCCCGGTCCTTGTGCGGTGGACATCAGGATTAGTGCGAGCGCATACAACAGACCGCCACCGGCCAACACCCGAGGTGCACCGAATCGATCCGACAGTGCCCCTGCGATGGGTTGACTAAAGCCCCACAAGAGGTTCTGTACCGCAATCGCCAAAGCGATCGAGCCGAGATCAGCGCCGAGCCCTGTCGCGATCGGTTCGAGTAACAACCCGAAGGTCGAGCGAACGCCGAGCGACAACGCCGTGATCAAACCGCCGGCTGCCACCATCACCCACAGGCCCGAGCGCGGGCGATGGGTTGCGGCAACCGACGACATCCCCAAAGCCTAAGCTCTACGACCACAGCTATGCGACCACAGAGCTCTACGACTCCAGAGCTATCGGACCGCGGGAGGCTCTAGAACAGGGCGACCATCGGCGGGATGTCGACTCGGAGCACATCGGCTACCACACGAACGAGGTCGACCTCGTTGGTCGATGCCATCGAATCGTGATCGACCGCGGCCAGAGCCCCTTCGACGAACGCCTTGCGGCTGGCCAGATCCATCCGGGCCAGCGCGTCCAGAGCGAGGTCGATTCGACCAATCGTCAGGTCGCTATCGGCCGGCATAGGCGGAGGGGGCACGATCCCGGATCGGGCATAGGCCACAGCGTAGGAATCTCTCACCCCAGCCGCACCTGCACTGTTGTACGACGCGAATACGGCGTACAGAATGGCGGCGTGGTCGACCATGCTTTGCGGATCGACATCGTCCTGGGGAACGTCGTGAGCATACGCGTCCAACAAATGGCGACGAGTTGCACGACGGAGTAGCCACCGAAACAAGTCGATGTGGTCGCTTCGCTCCACCAACTCTGCAACGGTCGCCGCGAACCCATTACGAAGCTCTTCATCAGAAGACCTGATCGTCGTGAGCGCGATCTCGATTGCGGGCAGTCGTAGCGAACGGTCAAGCGATTCGACCATGCGAGCCGCCTCTGCGAGCTCTTGCTCGGGAAAGCCCGTCGCATCTGACGCATGAGCCAGCTCGGTTTCACGGGTTGCTGGATTATCCGACACGAGCATCCCAAGCACTGCGGCCATAGCGCCGCCGGGAGAATGCAACATGTCCCGAACCGAATCAGGAATAGCATCGAGAACTCGCTGGGCATACCCGATGCGTGAGCCACGAACGGGGCCAACAGCCGCGTCGACCGCCGCTCGATCGCTGTCGGGGGCATCCTCGGTCGGACCCTGGTCCGATCCTCCGGGGCCGCCAGTTCCCCCAGCTCCTCCAGCGCCATCCAGGCCAATAGCCTCGGCGAGAACCGCTGCACTCATGGCGGTGCCAACCGGGTCGGCCGACTTCTGGGCGAGGTGCGTCACGACACCAATGCCCACGTCTGGGAGAGGTGCGCCGAGTACGGAGATCCCGATATTGGTATTTGCTGTGGCTTCGACGGCTTCGAGTGCCGGATAGCGGCCGCCCCAACTCGGCAACCACGTTCGAATTCGCTTTCCGAGCGCAGGGTGGGTGTCGCTCGGACCGCCAAAGGGGCTCACGAAGAACAAATGTCCGGTCTCGGCGATGCGCGCAGAATGAATCAGATTCTGTCGCTCCCCGATCGAGCCGATCTTCAGGAAGACGCCACTCAAGTCGTCGGGATTACGGGTGTATTCCACGGCGGCCGCGTCCGCAAGATGTTCGCGCTCACGATTGATCGACACCTGCATTTGCCGCGCAAACCACGCACCCAGGTAGCCGACGCAGATCAACACGGTGCCGAAGAACAGCTTCAGCGCGACAATGACCCAGATTCTTGCGGTCGCCGATTTAACCGATTGGATCATGTCACGACCTGCGCCTGCAATCGACGCGATGCCAAACATCCAGGCGATCGCCCGAGTCTTCATCTGAGTATCACCGGTAACGATGTGGCTGAACTCGTGGGCGACCATGGCCTGAAGCTCGTCGCGAGACAGGTAGTAGAGAGCGCCTCGGGTTACACCAATAACCGAGTTGTCCGGATTCCAGCCGGCAGAGAAGGCATTGATGCCCTGCTCCTCGGGCAAAACAAACAACCGCGGAACAGGCATGCCCGAGGCCACCGCAAGTTCCTCAGTGATGTTGATCAAGCGTCGATCAACATGATCGTGACTTGCCGGGTTGATCGGAGAACCCCCGAGCGACGCAGCCAAATGATCACCACCGCCGTGGCGAACACGTGCACCTTTGGCTATCGATACGGAAGCGATGCCGACGATCGCGCCCACGAAGGTAGCGATGGCAACCGCCAGTCCAATAGGTCGCCCAAGCTCGATATAGGCGTACCCGCCCGTAATCGCGCTCAGTGTGCCAGCGATCCCGATCGTCCCGAGAACGAGATAGACGAAGAACTTCGTCGTGGCCTTGCTCGCCTGCTCCTTGTGGGCGTGAAAGTCCATCGGTGCTCCGCCAAATCCGAGCTAGGCGGCGTCTTGATCGAAGTCGACCTGCACGACTTCGCGCTTGTCGGCCTTGTCTTCGGTGTCGAGGTCTAAGTACGCATCGTCTTGGAAGCCGAGCAGGCCAGCGAAGAGAATCGGCGGGAAGCTCTTCTTGTAGTTCTGGTATACCCGGACCTGGCCGTTGTAGTTCTGACGAGCGAACGAAATCCGGTTCTCTGTCGTTCGGAGTTCTTCGGTCAAGGTCTGCATCTGCTGGTTCGCCTTGAGGTCCGGGTAGGCCTCAGCTGTGGCCATCAATCGTCCGAGCGCTCCACCAAGGTTCGTTTCCGAGGTAGCAAGTTTTTGCATCGCTTCGATGTTGCTCGGCTCGCCGTTCACCTCGACGCGCAACTGCGTTGCCGATGCGCGGGCGGAGATCACTGCCTCAAGGGTCTCGCGCTCATGCTTAAGGTAACCAGATGCGGTCGCGACCAGGTTCGGAATGAGGTCGTGGCGGCGTTCGAGCTGTACGTCGATCTGGGCGAAGCTGCTGCGGGCGTTCTCCCGAAACTGCACAAGCCGGTTATAGATGCCTACGGCGAACGCGCCGATGACGATCAGAACAGCCGCAACGATCAATAGCAAGATCATGTCCTACTCCACCTTTTTCTTTCCTGGGTTGACCCAGAAATCGGCATGTTGAGGTGCTCGATTTAGCAAATCCCGTAGGCCTCACGACTCACTGCGGCTGGAGAGAGCGGCTGGGTAAGGACAGGAGTTAGCGGTGGGAGTTACCCGTTGCCCAGCAAGATTGCTTCGCAGCGTTGCAGTCCTCGTTCGAGGTCATCGAGTTCCCCGAACCGGGCCCAATGCAGCCAAAGGCCATTCGAGAACGAGATCACGTCGGTAACCCGGTCTCGCACCTCGGACGCGTTGAGCGCAGGCGAGGCCTCGGCCAACAACGCCACGAGGGCCTTACGGTACTTCTCATAGAACTGGGCGTCGATCTTGGCTAGAGAGGGATCGGTCACCGCCACCGTCCATAGTGCGATTCGGAGCCGCAGGTAATCGCCGTCGAGGAAGTCGCCGGTGAACGAGCCCCGCAAAAACGAACTCACGCGTTTGACTGGGTCCTCGACCGTTGCGGCCGCTGCAACGCTGGCATCGAACACCG
>CAZTDG010000155.1:0-6869 GCA_964612655.1 uncultured Acidimicrobiales bacterium
GGTCGCCGCAGCCGAGGCGATCGTCAACAGCTGCTTGTCGTAGCTGAACCTTGGGCGGCAGAAACCATGCGGTTTTCGTGCTGTCGCTGAGCACTACTGTGTCAGCATGGATGGCACTCAAGGACGCTCCCGTTTCGTCGCGGTTGGCGTCGCGTTTCTCGTTGTCCTAGGAGGACTCGGCAGTCTGTGGGCGTCTGGCCAAGACTCCAACGACGGTAGTGAGATTGTGGAGTGGGTCATCGGTCAGAACACGGGCTCGGTCGGCAATGGGCCAAGCTTGCGTGAGGTTGTCGCGGTCAGTGAAGAGACAACCGAACCCCTTCGAGGAATTGAGGTGCGGTTAACCGTTCAGACTGATGGTGAGATGTCAGAACTTGTATTGACGGTTCGTCACGAACCTTGCGCGTACACCTTTGCACTAGGTGTGGTTGAACCGATGTCGTCGGGCGAGTTCGTGTTTTCCGACGGGGCCCAATCCACGATCGGAATTCCAGTTGAGCGGAGCCTGGCCTCGCCGAGATGCGAGGTTCCCCGACCAGACGAGTTCCTCGATTCGCTCACCTCCGGTACGTTCACGCTGACCGCCGACGATGGCGAGATCGAATTCACTGCTGCCGGCTCAGACCGGTCGTTTAGGTTCCTCACGCTATGAGGCCGCTGTGTTGGTCCGAGAGTTCGCTAAGCAGTCGCCGACAGCTGCTTGTCATAGCCGCTAGGAGGGCTTCCGCAAGAGGCGCTGGTTCACTACCATTGGATCATGGCGTTTGTTGGCGAAATAGAGAGGTCTGGCGGTAGGGCGTTTGCCCATTCGGTGCGAAGCGTGTCCGATGTCGACGACTTTCTGCAGCGCCGCGGTCCCACCGCAGCCTCCTCAGGCGGCACCGTTCAGTTGCTTTTTGTTGCCTCGATGTCACCTCGGAAGCGTCGCTACATCCGCTCCAGACTCGAATTCTCGGGCAAGCGCACTCGCCGCGTAACGCTCCGCGAGCGTTATCAGTTGTTGCGTCCGGATTTTCTTGGTTCTGATCGGCTTCCTTGGCAGGGGTTACTCTTCTTCGCGCTCACATCAGTGATCTGGGTTCCTCTCGCACTACTCAAGCGGCTGATTTTGTGGTCGCTTGGGCGAGGGAGTCGGATGTATGTCGCGGAGTCGAAACGTGGCGGTGTCGGCACAACGGGTGACGACGGATCCGGGCCCTTTGGTAGCGGCGATCGTGAGCCCCGCAATCCGCTGACGCCTCTTCCGGCGATTGGAACTTACCGGTTGCTGCCTTAGCGAGCACTGAATCGCAACATCATTGACCACGCAACGTGGTCATCGGTACTCCTGCGAGTGTGTCAATCACCGAGATGGGGCGGTCGGCTTCAGGGGCCAACTTTCGCACAACGTAGACGTCTCTCGTTAGACCTCTGAGCTACCGTGTGTGGTGTGGCAGACCCGAGTTCGCTGTTTGATTCTGCGCCCTACCCGGAGCTATTCGCGAAGGCAGACGAGGTTCGTGCGCATCGAGACGCCTTCATGGACGAGGTGGTCGCGGGAAACGTCGACATGGAAGCGGTCTTTGAACGAGCGGCGAACGACCCCCGGTTGGCGTCGATGAAGGTACTCGGGGCGATCGAAGGTCACCCAGACCTCAAGAAAGTCCAGACCCGTCGGGCCTTCGAAGAACTCGGAATCTCCGAAGGCGCCCACGTACAAGACGTAACCGCCGAACAGATCGCAGCGCTACCCGCTGCATTGGAGGGGCACGCCCGATGACTGCGGAGCAAGCAATCGGCCATGTCATCGTGATTTCCGGCCCCGGAGGAGTGGGGAAGGGCACGGTCGTCGACGAACTGCTCGTCCGTGACGATCGATTGCGGATCTCCCGGTCATGGACCACCCGAGATCAGCGCCCTGGGGAGCCCGACGACGCGTACCACTTCGCGAGCCAGGACGAATTTGAGGCCGCTATCGAGGCAGGTGCCTTCCTCGAGTACGACCATCACTTCGGGAACTACTACGGGTCGCCCGTGCCCGACGCTGGCACGTCGACCGACCTCATCTTGGAGATCGACGTAAACGGTGCGAGCCAGATCCACGAGAACGGACACGCTGCGCTCTTCATCTTCATCGATACGCCGTCGGTCGAGGAGCAGCGTGAGCGAATGATCGGACGTGGCGACGTGCTCTACAAGGTCGACGAACGCATGGCTGGGGGCGAACGCGAACGAGAGCTAGCACGCGAACTCCCATACCAACACGTGATTAACGCCGATGTGGGCGCCTGCGCTGAAGAAATCCTTGGGCTGATCGAGGATTACCGTTCGTCGTCGGACGCATAGATCGCCGGTACTCGCGGGCAGTGCTGATACCATGAACCGCTGGCTCTGAGCTATGCCCACGGGAGAGCGCCATGTCTGATGAAGTGTCGATGATCAACCCGCAGGTCGAAACCCTGCTGAAGGCCACGGACCACTCGAAGTTCGCTTTGGTGACCCTGGGCGCTAAGCGTGCCCGTCAGATCAATGCGTATTTCGGTCAGCTCGGTGAGGGACTCGGATCGAGCATCCCACCTCAGGTGACCTCGGCTGCACGTAAGCCGCTCACCATCGCCTTCGAAGAGGTCGCAGCGAACAAGATCGAAGCTGTAGAGCGCGACTTCGAGGCCGAGGCGCTCGCTGAAGCACAGGCCGCTGCCGACCTGGCAGCGATGGAAGCTGAAGCTTCCGACGACTCCAAATAGAGTCCCCCCACATGAGCTCCCTCGAGAACGCTCGTATCGTTCTCGGCGTCACCGGTGGAATCGCCGCGTATAAGGCAGTGGAGGTGTGTCGCCGTCTGGTCGACGCAGGTGCCCACGTCGTGCCCGTCCTTACCGAGGGCGCTGAGCATTTCGTCGGTCGAACAACCTTCGATGCGTTGGCCTCGGAGAAAGTTCAGCAAAGCCTCTGGGACGAGACCAGCCCAATCCCACACACCACGCTCGGGCAGAGCGCAGACCTCATCGTGGTAGCACCCGCTACCGCTCGGCTACTCGCCGACTACCGGATCGGTCGTTCAGACGACCTGTTGACCGCCACGTTGATCGCTACCCGAGCTCCGGTGCTTGTCGCACCTGCGATGCACACCGAAATGTGGGAGCACCCGGCGGTGCAGGACAACCTGACCGTGTTGCGCGATCGAGGTGTGCACATCGTCGACCCCGAATCGGGACGCCTCGCCGGTGGCGATATCGGCCACGGCCGACTCGCTGCGCCCGCCACGATCGTTGCCCATGCCGAACGCGTTCTCGCGAATGGTGACCTTGAGGGCAAGCGTGTCGTCATTACCGCTGGCGGCACCCGCGAACCCATCGACCCGGTTCGCGTCATCTCGAATCGTTCGACAGGAAAGCAGGGCTACGCGCTCGCCGAAGCAGCATGGGCTCGAGGCGGCGATGTGACCCTGATCTCCACGGTCGGGCGCGAAGCGCCTCCCGGTGTCACCGTCGTGGAAGTTCAAACCGCAGCAGAGATGCAAGAAGCGGTGATGGCGGTCCGTGACGCAGAAGTCATCGTGATGGCAGCAGCGGTCGCAGATTTTCGGCCCCCCGATCCTTCGGGTGAGAAGTTGAAGAAGGACGCAGGAGCCGTCCCGGAGATAGCCCTAGAGAAGACCCACGATTTCCTGGTCGAACTGGGCGAAACCAAGCCCGAAGGGCAGATACTCGTGGGCTTCGCCGCGGAGACGGAGAACCTCCTAGAGAACGCCCGGGCGAAGCTCAAACGCAAGAACCTCGACCTGATCGTCGCCAATGACGTGTCAGCGCCTGGCGCTGGCTTTGCGCACGACACCAATGCGGTCACGATCCTGTTTGGCACCGGCGACGAACTTGCGATACCACTTGATACGAAACGGGTTATCGCAGACGCGATATTCGACGCTGTCGTTAGGGCCAGTGGCCCCAACCCGTAGATCGAAAACATTCCGCTAGAGTCTCGGCCGAACCGAGGAGTCAATTCCGTGCCAAAGAACTACAGCTTCACGTCCGAATCCGTCACTGAGGGCCATCCCGACAAGATGGCCGATCAGATATCGGACTCCATTCTCGATGCGTTGCTCGAACAAGATCCGATGAGTCGTGTCGCCTGCGAAACGCTGGTGACCACAGGTTTGGCAATGGTCGCTGGTGAGATTACGACCAAGGCCTACGTAGACATTCCCTCCGTAGTGCGTGAAACCATCAACGGCATTGGCTACGACCGAGAATCGTTCGGCTTTGATGGCAACACTTGCGGTGTGATGGTGTCCATCGATGAGCAGTCCGTCGACATTGCTCAAGGTGTCGATGACTCCGAGGAAACCCGTGGCGGCAGCGCCGAGGACGACCTCGACAAGCAGGGCGCAGGCGATCAGGGCATGATGTTTGGTTACGCCTCCGACGAGACCGACGTCTTGATGCCGATGCCGATCCACGTGGCACATCGCATGGCCGAGAAACTGGCTGAGGTTCGCAAGACCGGCACCGTGCCTTACCTTCGCCCCGACGGCAAGACCCAGGTCACCTTCGACTACGAAGACGGCGTGCCTGTACGCCTCTCGACCGTGTTGGTATCGACCCAGCACAACGACGGCATCGATCGTAATTCCATGATTCGCCCCGACTTGATCGAAAACGTCATCAAGCCAGTTATCCCCGCACAGTTCGCCGACGACGACTACGAAGTCCACGTCAACCCGACCGGTCGCTTCGTAATCGGTGGCCCCGTCGGTGACGCTGGCCTCACCGGCCGAAAGATCATCGTCGACACCTACGGCGGCATGGGGCGTCACGGTGGTGGCGCATTCTCCGGCAAGGATCCATCGAAGGTTGACCGTTCGGCAGCATACGCAACCCGTTGGGTCGCGAAGAACGTTGTTGCCGCAGGCGCTGCGAAGCGTTGCGAAGTACAGGTCGCATATGCGATCGGTATGGCTCGCCCGATGTCGGTGCTCGTCGAGACCTTCGGAACTGAGACGGTCGATCCCGACTTGATCGAAAACGTCATCAAGCCAGTTATCCCCGCACAGTTCGCCGACGACGACTACGAAGTCCACGTCAACCCGACCGGTCGCTTCGTAATCGGTGGCCCCGTCGGTGACGCTGGCCTCACCGGCCGAAAGATCATCGTCGACACCTACGGCGGCATGGGGCGTCACGGTGGTGGCGCATTCTCCGGCAAGGATCCATCGAAGGTTGACCGTTCGGCAGCATACGCAACCCGTTGGGTCGCGAAGAACGTTGTTGCCGCAGGCGCTGCGAAGCGTTGCGAAGTACAGGTCGCATATGCGATCGGTATGGCTCGCCCGATGTCGGTGCTCGTCGAGACCTTCGGAACTGAGACGGTCGATCCCGACCAGATCGTTGCCGCAGTGAACGATGTATTCGACCTCCGCCCAGCCGCGATCCTTCGTGATCTCGACCTGCGACGTCCGGTGTTCAAGCCAACGGCTGCCTACGGCCACTTCGGTCGAACCGGCGACGGCTTCACCTGGGAGAACACCGATCGAGCCGCAGATCTCAAGAGCGCCCTTGGCCTGTAAGAGATTTGTACGTAAAAACTGACCGCATAGGTCAGAAAATACGTACAAATCTTGAGGTGTCATAGCGGGCGAGTAACGTGCCCAGCGATGAGTGAGTGGAGTGGCACGCTGCCCGGCTTTGAGTCGGTGGAGCGCGTCGAGAAGGCATCGCAGGCCAGGTTCGCGCGCCCTGAGGGGCGCCTGGTGCGCGTCCAACCCGATATCACCGCGATCACCCAATCGTTCACCTACGAGGTTCCCCCGTCGTGGGAGCAGGACGGCCGAGCTGAGAAGGTGGCTGTTGGGTCGCTTGTGCGGGTGGACTTTGCGGGTCGACGTACCGCCGGGTGGGTAACGGCAGTCGATGTCGAGCACGACCCAACAATGGAGATCGCTCCATTGCGAAAGTGGTCGAGCGTGGGTCCATCCCAAGAGATCCTTGAGCTCAGTCGTTGGGCCGCTGATCGTTGGTACGGACGAACCGTGCACTTTCTTCGAGCAGCGTCGCCACCCAAGATGGTGCCAGCGGTGAAAGAGCGGCCCACGACTCCACAGGCGGCCGGGGTCGATGACGCCTATGCGAAGGTCTTCGACGAGGGTGGGCTGACCTCGGTCGAGACCGCACCTGCTGATCGAGGGGTAACGCTCGCGACCTCAGCTGCAGCGCGAGGTGCGGCGCTGGTCTTAGTGCCCACCCTCGCCGATCGCCGCTTCGTCGCGGCCGCGTTGCGGGAGGCGGGCGCAACGGTTGCTGAGTATCCGGATCAATGGGGGCGAGCTGCGGCCGGTGCGACCGTCGTAGGTACCCGCACAGCGGCTCTGGCGACGATGCCGAGGCTCGACGCCGTCGTGGTCATCGACGAACACGACTCGGCGTACAAGGAAGAACGAACACCGTCGTGGAATGCCCGCGATCTCGCGATCGAACGTGCCCGACGCGCAGGAGTCCCGTGCGTTCTGGCATCACCAGCGCCATCACTGGAAGCTCTCGTCGCAGCAGATCGGCGTCTGACGCCTGAACGATCAGCACAACGCAACGGTTGGCCACACGTTCACGTCGTCGACATGCGCAAATCCGAAACCACAGGGCTGCTCTCCGCAGACTTGGTCGATGCGGTGCGTGGCGAGGTCCCGGTCGCTGTCATTCTCAACCGGAAGGGGAGAGCGCAGATGCTTGCGTGCAGTCGCTGCGACACCTTGGCGGCCTGTGAGATATGTGGAATGGCAGTACATCAACCCGAGGACACATTGGTCTGTCGGTCGTGTCACGCCGAACGTCCGGTGGTCTGTGGTGAGTGCGGAACGACGAAGATGAAACTCATTCGTCCTGGGCTATCCCGGGTAT
>CAZTDG010000156.1:0-6800 GCA_964612655.1 uncultured Acidimicrobiales bacterium
GTCGTCGGAGGAGGTGGTGGCGGCGGCGGATTGAAGGCCAACTCGCTGGTAGCGCCGACGCCGTTATCCAAGAAGCCATGACGGCCAACATTGAAGACACGAGGGCCCTCACCGTTGTTGCCGATGCGGTTGCCATCGTGGCCGATGAGCAACCCTCGTTCGATGACCTCAAGCGACCACACACCCTCGAGACCATTTGATCCCGGGTTCCAGTCAAGGGCCTTTCCGGTCGTTGGATCGAAGGCCGCGATCTGATCACGGGCGACCGTGTCGGGGGCGAATCGGCCGGCAGGAGTGGCACCGAAACAGCTGTTCGCGTTCGTGAAGACGTTACCGCCGGGCCACGGTTCGGGAGAGCCGGGGCCTTCCACCCAGCAGAAGTGGCCGCCCACGTAGACAGTGTCGTTGCTGATGGCCACCGAGTAGGTGCTATCGAAGTTGCGGGCGATCCAGATGGGGTCGTTCTCCGCCTGATGGATCGCGTGGATGTTGAACGCCACGGCCGAGTCACGGCCAATTGTTGGGAAGTCCCCGCCGTTAGCTACGAGGACCGCCAAGGTGCCATCCGGGGAGACGTCAGCATCGATGGTCTGAATTGCAGCATTGATGTCGTAGAAGTCGGTGCGCCATGGGAGCACACTGTTGGTGTCGAGATCGATCAGGGCGAGCCCGGGGCGATCGTGGCCGCCGATGGTGGCGCCGCGGTGAGCGACGACCAAGACATTTGACGGCGTCACGTTCAAGGTGCGGGTCATCACCGGGACGTCTGCTCGGAAGTTCGTCACCGCGCCGGTCGTTGGGTTCATTTCTGCAAAGTTGAGGCGCTGTGAGCCGTTGACCGCAGTGAACTCCCCGCCGATGAACAGTCGGTTGTTCGCTAGTTCGATGGTTCGAATCGCACCATCAACTTCTGCGCGAAAGCCGGTCTGAACTTCGCCTGTGGCGACGTCGATGAGCGTCAGAGAATCGTGGGGGTGTCCATCGACTGTGCCGAATCGTCCTCCGAGGAGGACGGCGTTGGTGCCTGAAGCTTCCACCGCGAGGATCTCTGCGTTTTCGCCGCTCGCTCGTGTGATGTTGGGTGTGAAGGCGTCGATGAATTCGCCCGTGTCGATGTGGTAGGCGTACGCGCCGGTCACATCTTCGATGGTGCCGTCGCTCAGCTCGACCTGGCTGAACTCGCCTCCGACCACGACGAATTGACCGACTTGTGCAGTACCGTTCACCACTCCGTCGAGCACACGTGGAAGATCACGTCTGGGTATTTCGGTGATGAGCCCAGCGGCGGCCTGCGCGGTGCGTTCAGATCGAGTGCTGAGCGTGGCCACGGCGAGCAAGCCGAACCCGGCGAGAACAACGGCGGCGATCAGGCCGATTCTGCCCGCGCGGCGTTGGAATAGTCCCATGAGCCAGTTATCGACGGGTTTGGGGCTAATCCGTTCAGGACATTCGGCCCATTTCGGTCGTCCAGGCGTAGAGGCCCAGGTCGACTACCCGAGTGCTGCGGCGAGTCTGCTCGGCGTATCTTCAGGCAGATCGAGGTGGGTTACGAGCCGAACCCGTTCCGGATGGGCCGATCCGACGATGTTGTGCTCGCTAAACCGGGCTGCCACGTCGCCGTCGTATTTACGAAAATCGGCGAAGACCATGTTCGTGTTCCGGGCGACGACTTCAACCCCGGAGATCGCCTCAAGAACCTCCGCGATGGCCTGGGCCATGTGGTGGTCATCGCTAATTCGCTGACGATGATTGTTTAGGGCGTACATTCCTGCAGCCGCCACGATGCCAGCCTGGCGAAGTCCGCCACCGAGCATCTTGCGCCAGCGATGTGCCTTGGCGATGAAGTCAGCCGATCCAACGAGCACACTGCCCATTGGTGTTCCTAGCCCCTTCGACAAACACACCGACACGCTGTCGAACAAACCGGTGATATCGGACTCGGCGACGCCTAGCTCGCTGGCAGCGTTCCATAGCCGGGCGCCGTCGAGGTGAAACCCAAGCCCGTGCTCGTCGGCGAATGCCCGAGCCTCGGCGAGATAATCCATCGGCAACACCATGCCATCGGTCGTGTTCTCTAGGGCGAGCAGTCGGGTGATCGCAAAGTGTTCGTTGTCGGGCTTGATCTTTGCCTTAACTCGGTCGAGGTCGAGGGTGCCATCGGCTTCGAACTCAATGGGTTGGGGTTGGATCGAACCCAACACCGCAGCGCCACCAGCCTCGTACTTATAGGTGTGGGCGTTCTGCCCAACGATGTATTCCTCGCCTCGAGCGCAATGGGTCAAGAGCGCACACAGATTGGATTGGGTTCCCGACGGGACGAAGAGCCCAGCCTCATGTCCCAGCAACTCGGCGGTCTTGTTCTCGAGGGCCGTCACCGTGGGGTCGTCGCCCAAGACGTCATCGCCCACTTCGGCTGCAGCCATGGCTGCGCGCATGGCTTCTCCTGGCCGGGTGACCGTGTCGCTGCGGAGGTCGATGATGGGCTGTGACATGGCGCCCACACTACGACAGCCGGGCGAGTCTCTCGCTGTTCGGTCCATCTCCTAGGCTGAAGGCCATGGCGAATCTCGACCTTGGTCTCGCAACAGCTGTTGACGCATACATCGACTCGATGATGGCGACGTTAGAACCCGTCGCTGACGGGATGCTTCGCAGAACTCCCGAGGAGCTTCGACACGATCTCGCCTTAGACGCGTTCAACCTCTCCGCAGCCTTTATCGACTGCGATGAGAGCCATTCCGATCAGGAGTTGGAGGCCTTCGTGGTCGCGCTACAAGCGCACTTTCCTGACCTGCTCAGCGAGGACACGACACCAGCCGATGTTCGGACCGCCGGTTTGATCACCGGCAAGAAGTCCTGGCTGAATCAGCCATCGGGGCTGTTCAACTCCATTGTCGCCGCCGATCAGCAATCCGGGACGGCCTATTCGAGCGTGTACTACGAGCACGCCATGCGCATGGCCCACACCGCGATCGGGCTCGACGACTACACCTCTCGCTTCGAACTCAGCGGCGTGGAGCAGTTCCGGTCGATGCTGCTACGCACCATGAAGAGCGGCAACGTTAACTCCGGTGCGTCGGTAGCTACGAGCGGCGGCCCGAGGCCCTCGGGCGAACAGGCCGAAGAAGTCGAATTGCCCCCGGAACGTCCTCTCGATGAGTTGCTAGATGAACTCGATGGCCTCATCGGGCTCGACGCCGTCAAAGAAGAAGTGAAGCTGGTCGCAGCGCTCTTGAAGGTTCAAAAGCTGCGCGAAGAGCGCGGGTTGCCCGTCGCCGACTCCAGCCGGCACCTGATCTTCGTCGGAAACCCCGGTACCGGTAAGACCACCGTGGCGCGACTGCTCGCTCAGATCTACCGAAGCCTCGGCGTCGTCGAGAAGGGCCACCTGGTCGAAACCGACCGGTCGGGGCTCGTCGCTGGCTTCGTTGGCCAGACAGCCACCAAGGTCAACGAGGTGTTCGACCGAGCCAACCAAGGCGTGCTGCTCGTCGACGAGGCCTATTCGCTGACCCGTGGCGGGGAACGAGACTTCGGACGCGAGGCCATCGATACGTTGGTCAAGCTCGTCGAGGATCGCCGTGACAGCGTCGTGTGCATCCTGGCCGGATACCCCGATGAAATGGCGGCGCTCGTCGAGGCCAACCCTGGCATGCAATCACGGTTCCCGCGCACGATTGCGTTCCCTGACTACAACGACGATGAGTTGCTCAAGATCTTCGGTCTGATCGCCGGTGGGCAGGAGTACCACCTCGACGAGGGCGGCGAGCAAGCGGTACTTGACTTCTTCGCAGCCCAGGACCGGGGCCATGGCTTTGGTAACGGGCGCTCGGCTCGCAACCTTTTCGAAGCATCCGTTTCGCGTCATGCGGTCCGAATGGTCGATATCGACGATCCCACCGACGAAGACCTCGTCACCCTCACCCGAGAAGACATCGAAGGGGTGGAACTCGTCGAGACCGTCAAGGATGGCGATGAGGAGCCAGCGGAGCCTGAGGCGGCGACGGAGTCCCAATCATGAGCCCCAGCAAACGCCGGCCAGGAGGCCAACAGCGAAGAATGCGTACGTTGTTGGGCGTCGTTGTGGTCATCGCGATGTCGGTCCTGACGATGAGCGCCGCGAACGCAGAAACTCAATCCACGCTCCAAGAAGAAATCGCCGCCAGCGTGAACAGCCAAGGGTTTTGGGACGAGTCATCGATCCTTGATCCGGGAGCGATGAGCGAAGTAGTGGTCGAGTTCGGGGATGCATTCGCGTTTGCCTTCACCGATCGCAGCTATGTCGTGCAAGAGGACCCCGATCGCAGCGCGGCGGCGCTTCTGGCGCTATCGACCCTCGAAGAAATTGGTGTGTCTGGCGGCCCGCGGACCTTGTTGATCGTGACCGAAGATGATGCGACCGGAGCTAGTAACGAATTCCCGTTCGCCAATATCGTGCAGGCGCTGTCGGACTTCGACCGCAGTGACCCCGAGAGCTCGTTTCGCCTGGCTGCGGCAGATATCGCCGCACTCGGAGACACGATCGATCCCGTGCTGACCGCTGAACTTGCTCAAGCGAACGACCCGGGTTCCTTCGCCAGCAACGGGTTGCTACTCGGTTTGTTGGTCGTGGCCCTAGTTCTTGGTGGCCTCTCGATCTTTTCAGCCAAAAAGAAGAAGAGCCGACGCGTCCACACAACGCCAGCCAGAGACAACACCGCCGCTGAAATCCAAGAGATGAGCGATCTCATCTTGGAGCTCGATCCGCGGGTAACCATCGCTAACGATGCCGATCTCAAAGCGCGCTATGTCGATGCGAGCGATACGTACCGAGCCGTGTTGGAAGAGTTCCAGTCCGCGACCACCGGGCATCAGCTGGCCGACCTTCGCTTGGACATCTCCAAGGCTCGCTGGAAGCTCGATGTGATCGACGCCGAGTTGGAAGGCGAGGAGCCACCTCCTGAACCTTTCACGCGAGATAACTCCGGCTCCGCATGGGATTCGACCCGAGGCGACGGCGCCCGCTGAGGTAACGCAATGACATTGCCCTCTACCGTCCACTAATTTGACAGCAGCGGTTTCTATACTGAGTGACTGGAGTAGGGGATATCAACGTTCGCTCACGCTTGGCGTGGAGGTTCCCCGAAGTGCGTCACATTTTATTGGCAGCTGCCGTCACGCTGTGCCTGATCACGGCAGCTCTTGCGCTACCCCCTGCAGGCGAGCCCCATTCGGAGCTCGTCGTGCAGTCGATCGGAGACCGCGCAGCCGCTGAAGCCGTTGAAGGGACTCAACCGGTTGAACGCGGCCCGAGGGCGTTGGTATCCCCTTCTTCCACTTCCGCTGAAGGGCTGGCGCTCGCCGGCGTCGACGAACCTGATGTTGCTGTTCTGGGTGCTGAAGAATCGGCTGACGGCGGGTTGAAATTGAATGCCCTTTCGATCGAGGAAGTCGAACGTCTCCTCGGCGTAGAAAGTGCCGATGAGGGTGACGACGACGTCGCCCCAACGACGACGACCAGCACCACAACCACGAGCACGAGCACGAGCACGACGACAACCAGCACAACCACCACGACGACGACCACCCCTCCGACGACCACGACCGCAGCACCTGCGCCCGCCCCAGCCGATGGTGGCGTGTTGGTGAGCGGCAACGGCGTTGTGCTGCCGGTGATCGGTCCAGCCTCTAGCGGCGGTTTCCGTGCACTTACGCCTTGCGGCAACGAAGTAACCCTCGAATCTGCCCAGCACATCGGCACGGTCGACTTTGTCATCGATCCAGGTCACGGCGGATCCGAATCTGGCGCGGTGGGGCCAGCGGGCAACAAGGAAAGCGATCTGAACCTCCGAATCGCCGAGATCACCGAGTGGTACTTGAACGAAGCGGGATACTCGGTCTTATTGACGCGAACCACCGACATCCGCATCCCGCTTCGCAGCCGAGCGGAGATTGCTAACGCCCTGGAGCCCCGAGCGTTTATCTCGATTCACCACAACGGAGGCGCAACTCGCCGCCAAGACACTCCAGGCACGGAAATGTTCGTCGATGGTGGCAACCCGGAAGCGAGCCGCCTCGGAGGCATTCTTTTTGAAGAGGTCGTCGATGCGTTCGACGATTTTGAGGCCGATTGGGTTGGCACCTGGCGAAATGGCGTAGGTACTCGCTTCAACAGCAGCGGTGAAGACCTGTACGGCATCCACCGCTTTACGCCCGGGGTTCCGTCGGTTATTACCGAGGCCGGTTATCTCTCGAATGCAAGCGAAGAGGCATTGTTCGTCGACAACGACGTGCAGTGGGCCCACGGCAAGGCGATCGCTGATGGACTCATCCGTTGGCTCACCACCAGCGACGCCGGTTCGGGTTTCCTTAGCGACTTCGTCGATGACTCTTCGAGCGGCACCGGCGGCTTCGATGGCTGCCAGGACCCAACACTGTAGAGACCGAAGCCAACAGCTCGGCTACAACGCAGTCACAACCAGAACGACGGCAATGACCCCTCGGGCTGTCCACGCCCAGGTGCGCCACCAGTTCGTCCTCACGAGTCGTTCGAGGGCAGCCTCGTCGAATCCCTCGCTGAGACGCTCGTGGGCCGGGATCGAAGCCGCAAGCGTTACGACGATAACCACAGCCTCCAGAACGCCCCCTACGACCGCGAGAAGGCGTGTGGTAGCCGTTGGAGCGAAGAGGAACACCACCAGCACTCCAAGGCCTTCTACGAGCCATGGAGGCCCGACCAAGGTGCCCATCTTGGTCATGTGCGCCGACTGGAAATGGCGGTACTGGGCTCTATCGATGGCGTCGAAGCTGGGGTAGTGGGC
>CAZTDG010000157.1:0-6765 GCA_964612655.1 uncultured Acidimicrobiales bacterium
CCTCTACGCAGACGGGTCAGCGGGGCAGCCGTCAGACGCGGTTGTCAAGACAGTTGCTGAACGACTTGCTGGGCGTTGGAAGATGCGCGGCTGGGTCGCTGACCCGAAGGGCGATATCGCAGGTACCAAGGGCAGCAGTGGCGGAGGGAAGGGCTCTGGCCGCAAACGTCGCCGCGTGGTTCGCAAGGGTGGCAATGGCGAAAAGGGGGGTGGCGGCGCAGGCTCGGGAGCTGGAAGCAGGGATGACAAGGGCGAGAAGGGCCGAGAGGTCGAAGTCGAAGTAGCAATCCCTGACTGCATCATGGATCCGAAGTTCGACGACGAGTACCGAGAGCAGGAGCCGCGTGTCGGAGTCATCTACGAGCGAGCAAGGAAAGGTGCAGGACTTGGCCGCGTGATTATTGACCCAGAGCACCCAGTGGTCGCTGAGGTTGAAAGGCACTGGCTGTCGGAGAAGCGTGGCCCGGACGCGGAAATTCGCAACAAGGTGTACGAGGCGTACACGACGGCGTTGGCATGCAGGGTCGGGCACATCTTGGCTCTCGGGCATACCGATGCCGAGCTCGATGCAACCCTGCTTTCTCCCCAGGCGCTGACTGCGTCGCTCTTTGGGCTTGCCTCAGAGGACGTTGTAATACGCGGCAAGCTGTCGAGCTTCAGAAAGAAGTAGGCCGCGCGTGTCTGCGAGCGGACGGGTCGTTGCGCCCGTTCGCTCGTAACACCGGACTGGGTGCCAGGTGTCCACACAAAGCTGGATGTTGAGTCTGTCGACTGAGCCTCATATTGTGCGCGGCGCCGGGCCCCTGGAGGAAGCTTCGACTAACGTTAGGTTGCTCGTGGTGAATCGTGAATTGGCGCGGCTCAGCAAAACCCACGCAAAACGGTCGTTAGAAAAGCGCGAGTTCTAGCCGAAGCCTTAGCCGCCATGCGGATTGAGCGTTGCGTCGAAACCAGCGAGCTCGCAGCTGCGAAGCCGGTGCGAGCGGACGCGGCCTCCGGCCAGCAGCCGAGCATCGAGGAGCCGCTAGGCGACGGATTGCGACCGCTGGACGACTCAGTGCGGGCCGTAGTTGACTAGGCCTTGCTTCCAGAGGCTTGAGTAGATCGAGGCCTTTGCGAGATAGGGCTTGGCTTTTTGGGACGCTTCGGCTTGTTCGACCGGCCGTCCGGCTGCTCGTGATCGGAGCTTTGCCATCTCCTGGGCTCCTAGTGAGGCCATCTCGGCGGAGGTCTTTTGTTCTTCGTGCACCCGGAATGCTCCGAGGAACCGAGGGATCCGGTAGAAGGTGGCGCCCACATCGCGGAATCGCAGGATGAGGTCCCAGTCGAGAGCGAAGTTGAACGAGGTATCGAGCGCTCCGCCAACTTGATCCCACAGGCTCCGGCGCCAAAACATCGTTTCTTGGGGGATGTAGTCAGCCCAGGTCAAAATACCGTTTTCGTGATGGGGCATGATCCATCGACCCACATCTCGACCCTTGGTATCGATCAGAATTCGGTGTCCGTAGACGACGTCAACATCAGGGCGCTGCGAGAAGGTCTGCGCCACCGCTCGTAGGGACCCGGGCAACAACAGGTCGTCGCTGTTCAGCCACGCCATGATCTCACCCTCAACCCGACCAAAGCCCCTATTGATGGCATCGGCTTGTCCCTCGTCAGGGGTGCTCTCGTAGTCGACGCCTTGTTCGGCCCAGCGCGTGAGTACCTCTGAGGTGTGATCGGTGGAGGCACCGTCTTGCACCCAGTACTGCAGGTTCGGATAGTTCTGACCCACCACGCTGTCGATAGCGCGATCTAGGTAGTCAGCCTGGTTGAACGACGGCGTCGCAATGGCGAAGCGGAGCCCACTGTCGAGCGATGGGCCCGGACTTGCCGGTACCGCTAGTTCAAGTGGGATGGGGTCATAATCGCGCAGGCGGCCCAGAGTGGTCTTCCACGAAGCTCGTTCGCGAGCGGCTGAGGACATGGCTTCCAGCCTGGCTAGGCGTAGCCGTTTGCTCGGAGCCGGTCGCCGACCTTTGCATCGAAGTCAGCAATGAGCTCGTCATCAAAGACCTCTCGCCAGTTACCCGGCGTAATCCGTCGCTTGTGCTGCAACGGATCAGCAACATCGGGTGGAGCGAAGCTATCAATGAATTGAGCGCTGACCTCCTTGATGAAGTCCTGGCTCCAGCCGACGAAAACACCGACATTCTGGAACCACTGGCGAGGAGCGGTAACAAGATCTTCGTACTTGGTCATAAGCCCACCGTGCTCTTCGTGGAGCTGATGCAACTTCGAGAACTCTGCGATGGCCGGACGATACGTCAACTCTCGTACACCGTCGGTCGGGGTCATGTTCTGGAGGCGTTCGCGCTCTTCTACGAAACGTTCCTTGTTCAGCACCTTGGTGGTATGGCTGTAGGCCTTTGAGTAGAACAACGAGACCGCTGCGTCGCGTGGGTCTCGTTGAACGAAGATCAGGGCGGCCTTCTTCGAGAAGTCGGCGAAGCCCGGAGCCTCGGTGAGCAGGTCGCGCAATTCGCCGGGATAGATGCGGACTCCGACCAGACCGTCGGCAGGCCAATCCGTATGATCAGCAATCTCGGTCCCGCGAAGGCGCATTGCGCCCACGGGCCGGAACTGGTCATAGTGCGGAGACCGCAGCAGAAACCGGCCAAGGTCGTCAGCAATAAAGGTCGACGCGCCCTTATGCACGTTCGTGAAGATGACAGATCGGCTAGTCAAGGTGGGTTCTTCTACGCTTCCTGCGACTCTACTGCTGGGCCGCGCTAGAGATTTGAGGCGATACCGCCGTGCGACTTCGCTTTCGCTTCGACTTCATCAAGTCGCGAATAGCTTCGGCCCTAGCGTTCGCCTCGGAAATGGTCCCCGCCCAGCTGATTTGGCCAGCGTGAATGACAAAGGCCGGGCCGAAGCCATCTGCGACGTGACGGGCCTTGGGTCCAAGAAGCACTTTGGGGCGGTGGTGCATGATGAACGTGAACGTGCGCTTCAACTGCACGCCCGCAATGTCTGGCTCATCGCTGATGATCACGCGCACAGGCGAGGTGCCCATGATGTCGGTCAGGGCCTGCCCTGGCATCGGGCTTACAATCCTCACGTCTTCAGTCAGATCAACCTCGGGCGTCGTCGAGGCGCTCGTCAGCGTACGAAGAAGCGCTGCCGCATGTTCCTCGGTCACAGGTTGTCCAGAGAGCACGATCACAGGCTTGCCCATTGATATGTGCACTGGTTCTGCCGCTCCGACTTGTATTGCTAGCGTTCGTGGAGTCTCGGCGACCTCGGATTTCTTGAGATTGTCGAGTCGCTGGGCATCCAAGAGCGAGATCAGGCCACTGACTGCCTCGATGTCTTCAAAGCGTCGGCTGACCTGGGCAAAGGTCTTGAAGATCTGCTCGGCAGCGCGGGTCGCGAACCGAATTGCAAAGATGTACACGATGATCTGTTCGATCGTTAGATTTTCCGCACCGCGAATTATGATGAAAAATGCGGCCGTGAGCGCAAAGAGCAAGGCGCTGCTCACAATCCCGAGCAGCCTTAGCTTCGTGGATTCGAGCTGACGGTCATGGAACAGTTCGTCCTCGGCCTCAACACGCGCCATCGACAGCTCACTTTGGCTGATGTGATCCGTGAACAGGTCGTCGAGTTGATCGGCGAGCAAGTCGCGCGTTCGTTCCTGGCGACGTTCGTAGTGTGCGGTTAGCGTTTGGATTCTGCGCGTCAGACGTTGGCTGATAAATCCAAAGAACACGATGAACGGAAGCAGCAGCAACGCCGCCAGAGCATCTACGGCCAGTGTGACCGCCAATGCAACTACTAGCACGGTGATAGATGGCCCGAGCGCAAGAATATTGGTGAGCGCAATCGTCATCGAGCGGATACGGCCCACCAGAATCTGCTGCACCTCGAAAGCAGGTCGCTTGAAGCCCGTGCGGTCTTGCCATGCATCTGCAAGTGGATCCTCAATCAAATGCAAAATTAGTTCTCGCAAATGCGAGGCTTGCTCGCGAGCTAGGTCGGCGACGGCACGTTCCGATAGCCAGATCGCAAACGCTGCGACAAATATGACAACGAGAACGGTGACGAGAAAGATCGCGGCTGTGGTCGGCTCGGCCGCTGATTCGATCCGAATATTGATTCGACCGAGTGTCCCGTCCCCGACTGCGGCACGAATATAGAAGATGACAGCGAGCGTTCCGAGCGCCGTGCCAACCGCACCGAACACTTGAGCGGCTGCGATCAGTGCCATTCGGAACGGGTGGTTTCGGTAGGTGCTACCGCCCAGCCAGCGAGATGCGGCCATGAGCGAGCGCGCGGTGATCTTCTCGTGGGTGTCGAGATCAATGGGCGGAGGTGAGTCGCTAGTCATAAATCGGCTCAGAGCTCGAATCTTTCGCGGTCGATCACCGTTTCTTCTTCGACAGTAAATTGGCCCTCGTCGGTCGACTTGGCGGCGGACCGGGCACGTGCGACAGCCACCGCAGCGGAGCTGACCGCTGTCGGTCCTGATATCGGCGGGGGAGTTCGTCGGGCGATTCGCCTAAGAATGCGCGCGTTTGGAGCCGATGTTTCAGGTAAGGACTCGTCCACACGAATCCGGAAGTGTTCGCCGTCGAGAGAAAGGAATTCGTCGTCGCCTGAGTTGACGGTGATGCGGTAAGCGGCTGCTCGAAGGTGCTCAACGTTGGCTTCGCCTGAGAGCGCTCCCGCTCGACTGCGTCGACGTACGATGAGCACGAGTAGCTTCTCGATCGAACTGCGGTCTGGGGACGCGAGGAGGATCTCGCTAGTAGTCCCATCTAGTCGCTCGAGTACGTGCATCATTTACCTGGATTCCTATCGCTGAGAATACAACCCATTGTGTTCCAGCCGAAGTGGCCTTTCGGGCCATAGGGCCCTAGGTGAAATAGCTCAGGACGCTGCGTCTCCTCCCGTGACTTCCCCAGGTACCCGCAGCGTCTGCGCTAAATTCTCTCTATCAGTGTACCTATGACCCCGCACCCAGAGGGAACCAGTCACGGCAAAGACGGGCCGACGATTTCTATCGTCATGCCATTGCTCAATGCCATGCCGTACCTAGATGAGGCTCTTGCGTCCCTTGTGGGCCAACATTTTGGCGCGCTGGAAGTGATTGCCGTTGACGCTGGTAGTACCGACGGAACGCTTGAACGGCTCAAGGCCGAACCTATTGTGCGGGTCATCGAGGCCAAGGATTCGAGCCAAACCGAAGCACTCAATCTCGGCTTCGCTCAGGCCACGGGCGAAATTCATGGATGGCTTAATGGCGACGACTTTCTAGCTGACGGTGCACTGTCATGGGTAGCCAATTGGTACCAACAGCGCGCCGATGCCAAGTTCCTCTATGGAGATGCCATCGCGATCAACGAGAGCGGCCGTCGCTTTGGCCTTCGTTCGAACGTGCAGGGCGGTCAATACGAGCTGCTACTTCACGGTGACTTCATCGTGCAACCTTCGGCGTTCTGGCGTGCAGAGGTGTTTGAAACCCTCGGACCTCTCGACGAATCGCTTCACTACGCGTTCGACTACGCATTCTTTCTCGAGATATCACGGCAATGGGAGCTGCACTACGAACAGATAGTGCTGTCGTTCGAGCGGTTGCACGCTGGAGCAAAAACGGCCCAGGGGGGCCAAGCCCGAGCCGACGAATTGTTGACCGTGATGCAGACCCATGGAAGGCAGGCGGTTCCGATGGCCTTCCAACCCGAGGTCAGTGCTGTGCACGCCCGCCTGGGCCTACAGCATCTGTTGGCAGGGGAACGCGATGCAGCGATTGCGAAACTCAAACAGGCCGCAGCCGAGGGACGTCCGTTGCACTTCACCTTGGCGCATCTCGTGGCAGCGTTAGTAGGAGGTCCCCGCGGTACGGCTGAAGCGCGACTACTTTCAAATTGGCTCCGAACAACGTACCGACGCAGACCCACCGTGTGGCCAAATCAACCACTATAAGTGGTGAGGGTGGACTGGAATAGCACCGAGTGGTATTCCTGTAAGTAACTTCTCGTTAGAATTCGTACTGAGCGAGACAGCTTTGACTGCAAAAGTGACACCCCGACGTGATAGTTTGAGCGAAGGGCTAGAAGGGTTATGGCGATGACGTCTGAAAGCAAAATCCATATTGCGGGACACCGTGGCCTCGTCGGCAGCGCCATTGAGCGGCGTCTACGACACGATGGGCATAAGAACCTGTTGACTCCGGGCCGTGAAGTGCTCGATCTGCGAGATCAAGCGCAAGTTTTCGAGTGGTACGAAAAGAATCGACCAGAGTACGTCTACCTCGTCGCCGGCACCGTCGGGGGAATCCTGGCCAACAGCACGCGGCCTGCGGAATTTCTCTACAACAACATCATGATCCACGCGAATGTCCTCGAGGCCGCACGGCGCACCGAGGTCACCAAGCTGCTCTATCTCGGCAGCTCGTGCATCTACCCGCGTATGGCGATGCAACCCATCGCCGAGCACCAGTTGCTTCAGGGTGAACTTGAACCTACGAACGAGGCCTATGCCCTCGCAAAGATCTCGGGCATCAAAATGTGTTCCAGCTTCCGGGAACAGTACGGGTGCGATTTCATCTCCGCGATGCCAACCAACCTGTACGGCCCGAACGACAACTTTGATTTGAAGGGCAGTCACGTTCTTCCAGCGCTGATTCGCAAGTTCCACGAAGCCAAGCTCGAAGGGCGCACCGAGGTCATGGTTTGGGGAACGGGCTCGCCACTGCGCGAGTTTCTCCATGTCGACGAT
>CAZTDG010000158.1:0-6750 GCA_964612655.1 uncultured Acidimicrobiales bacterium
CAGGTGTCATTGGCGAGACGCTGCCAGACGACCGCCTGGTCGACGGCCTCAACGCAATGGTGCCCGGTCTCGCTCCAAGCGGCCCTGCAATGTGGGAGGCGGCAGCCAATGCCATCCGCACCACGGACACGTTCGCCAAGGGTGCAGGTGCGACGGTGCAAATCGATGGTCACGACGTGAACATCGTTGGTTTCGCGAAGGGGAGCGGCATGATCGCCCCCGACATGGCCACCATGCTCGGCTACGTGTTCACCGATGCGACGGTGGCGCCCGACATTCTCCAACACATGCTCAGCGAGTCGACAACCGCGAGCTACAACCGGATCACCGTCGACTCCGATACCTCCACCAGCGATTCCGTATGGCTGGTCGCTACGGGGGCGGCAGGAGCCGAAGCGATCACCTCGGTCGATGATCCTCGCTATGGAGTCCTCGCAGCAGCGGTGAATACCGTGAACCTCGACCTCGCACATCAGATCATTCGAGACGGTGAGGGCGCTACCAAGTTCGTCGAGATCACCGTGTCGGGCGCCGAGAACGAAGCCTCGGCATCGACGATCGCCTTGTCGATCGCGAATTCGCCCCTCGTCAAGACCGCCCTTGCGGCTTCAGATGCCAATTGGGGACGAATCGTTGCCGCTGTTGGCAAGGCGGGAGAGAAGGCCGACCGCGACGCTCTCAAGATCACGATCGGCGATGAACTGGTCGCCGAGAAGGGCTGGCAGGCCGCCGGCTACAGCGAAGAACGGGCCACCGAACACCTGCAAGGCGACGAGGTTCGACTGGGCGTCGACGTCGGCGTGGGCGACGCAATAGCCACCGTATGGACGTGCGACCTCACGCACGGCTACATCGAAATCAACGCGGGGTATAGGTCATGAGCACAAGAGAGTCCTGCAAGTTCGGCGCAGCCGACACTTGGTTAGTGAGCGAAGCGAACGGCGGGTACCGATCATGAGTGAAACCACAGCACAAGACGTCGCGGACCGGGGCTTTGAACCCGCGAAGCGAGCGCAGTCCCTGATCGAGGCGTTGCCCTATATCGACCGGTTCCGCGGAGCCGTCATCGTCGTGAAGTTCGGCGGAAATGCGATGGTCGACCCCGAGCTCAGTCGAACCTTCGCCGAAGACATCGTGCTTCTGCGCAGCGTCGGGATGAAGCCCGTCGTCGTGCATGGCGGCGGACCGCAAATCGGCGACCTGCTCAAAAGACTCGGCAAAGAGTCCGAGTTCCGAGACGGCCTTCGCGTCACCGATGCCGAGACCCTCGACGTTGCGCGCATGGTGCTGGTCGGCAAGGTCGGCCGAGACATCGTCGGCGCGATCAACGTGCACGGCGCGTACGCCGTAGGCCTCAGTGGCGAAGACGGCGGCCTCATCGAGGCCACACCACGCAACCCCGAACTCGGTTTCGTGGGCGACATCGTCAACGTGAACCCGAACATCATCGAACGTCTGCTTTCCGAAGAGATGATCCCCGTGGTCTCGACCATCGGGTCAGATAACGAAGGTCAGGCCTACAACATCAACGCGGACACCGTGGCGGGCGCTCTCGCCGGTGCACTGAACGCCGAGAAGGCGATCTACCTCACCGATGTGCCCGGACTCTTGCGAGACGTGAACGACCCGTCCTCGATCATCGCCCAGGCGAGCGTGCCCGAGCTGCAACACCTGATCGATGACGGCACTATCGCCGGGGGCATGATCCCCAAGGTCGGCGCATGCATCGAAGCGGTCGAGGCCGGAGCCAACGCCGCACACATGCTCGACGGACGCGTGCCTCACGTGCTGCTGCTCGAACTCTTCACCGACGCCGGAATCGGCACCAAGATCACGGCGACTTCATTGGCAGAGGGAGATCCATCATGACTAGCCACACCGAAGCGGTGAACGCAGGCCCAGGGCTCTCGTTCTGTCCGCTCATGTCTAACTACGGCGCCCCGTCTTTGACGTTGGTCAGGGGTTCGGGAACCGAAGTGTGGGACAACTTCGGCAACCGTTATCTGGATTTCCTATGCGGCCTCGCTGTTACCTCGCTTGGCCACAGCCATCCGGTGGTCGCGGACGCCATCGCCGAGCAGGCCAAGACGCTCATGCATGTCAGCAACCTCTACAACACGGTCCCCGGTGCTGAAGTCGCGATAACCCTTGATCGTTTGATCCAGACCTTCCCAGCTGCGGCTGTAGCGGCGGCCGCTGGCCAAGCTGGCGAAACCGCGGGTACCGCGACCTTGGTGACGGAGTCGCCAAGCAGTCAACGGGGCCAAGTGCTGTTTCAGAACTCGGGCGCTGAGGCGAACGAGGCAGCGATCAAGATCGCCCGTAAGTACAACGGTCGGGGACGTCACGTCGTGCTATCGGCGCTGCGGTCGTTCCACGGGCGGACCTTGGCGACCCTGCACGCCACTGGCCAGCCGGAGAAGCACGAAACCTTCCAGCCGCTCCCTGAGGGCTTTCGGCACGCGGCCTACGACGATGTTGCTGCGATGGAGGCGGCTTTGGATCCTACGGTCGGGGCGATCCTCGTAGAGCCCATCCAGGGCGAGGGCGGGGTCAACACGCCGAACCCGGAGTACCTGCGTGAGCTGCGGGCGCTCTGCGATGAACGGCAACTGTTGTTGATCCTCGACGAGATCCAAACCGGTGTTGCTCGAACAGGTGCGTGGTTCGGTTTTCAACACGCGGGGATCATGCCCGACATCGTGACGATGGCCAAGGGTCTTGGTAACGGCATGCCGATTGGCGCTGTTTGGGCCAAGCGCGAGGTCGCCGAGGTGCTCAAGCCAGGGGATCACGGTTCGACCTTCGCTGGTCAGCCGCTCGCAGCGTCGGCTGCGCTCGCCACCCTTGCGGTGATGGAACAGATGGATGCGCCGGCTGCGGCGACCGAACGTGGAGCCGAGCTCACCGCTGCTCTATTGGCTCTTGACGGTGTCGACAGCGTCCGAGGTTCGGGCTTGCTGCTCGCGGCCGAGCTCAACGAGCAGGGTCTCGCTGGTCGCACCGGTGGGGAAGTGGCCGCCGCCTGCCAGCAGCAGGGCGTGCTCGTAAACGGCGTTTCGAAGACTGCGCTTCGTTTCGCTCCGCCGATCAATGTCACCTCGGGTGAGATCGAAGAAGCCATCCGAAAGATAGACGCAGCACTCAAGACGGGAACTAGCCAATGAGACACCTGCTCGAAATCAATGACCTGACCGTCGACGAGCTGCAACACGTGCTCGCTCTCGCCCAAAGCGATTCACCGCCACAGGTGCTGTCGGGTCAGGGCATGGCGCTCGTGTTCGAAAAGCCCAGTCTGCGGACGCGCAACTCGATGGAAATGGCCGTCTTTCAACTGGGCGGCCTTCCGGTCTACATCCAAGCCGACGAAATCGGCCTCGACACTCGAGAGTCGGTCGAGGACGTCACGAACACTCTCGCCGGGTTCCATAGCGCGATCGGAGCGAGGGTCTTTGAGCACTCCAAGGTCGAACGCATGGCCGCTGTCGATCGGGTGCCAATCGTCAACCTACTGAGCGACGCTGCACACCCGATGCAGGCGCTCGCCGACGTGCTGACGATCATCCAAGAATTCGGATCGGTCGAAGGCCGCACCGTGGCCTACATCGGCGATAGCAACAACGTGACCCGCTCGCTTGGCCTCGCCGTCGGCATGCTCGGTGGAACATTTCGCATCGCCTCTCCAGTCGACTACAGCTTCGGTGAGGACGACCTTTCGCTGCTGCGTTCTACGGGCGGAAACGTCGAGATGATGGTCGACCCCTACGAAGCGGTCGAAGGATGCGACGTGGTCTACAGCGACGTGTTCACCTCTATGGGTCAAGAATCCGAAACAGCCATTCGCCTGGAGGCCTTTGCTGACTATCAGATCAACAGTGACCTGATGGAGGCCAGCGGCGACGCGGTGTTCCTACATTGCCTCCCCGCGCATCGAGGCGAAGAAGTTACCGACGAAGTCGTGGACAGCTCCGCTAGTCGGGTCTGGAAGCTCGCCGAAAATCGAATGCACGCTGCCCGGGGCTATCTCGCGTTTGCTTTGGGGGAGGAAGCTTGATGTCGCTCGATCTACTTTCCCGCTTCGCTCCAGGGCTCGGATTCGGCCCTAGCGGGCCTCGACCTCGCGCCTGCTGCGCTGGAGGCGGCGACTGGTCGCTCGTCCCTCGCTCCCGAGCGTGCCACTTAGGGGCTAGTCATGTCTAAAACCTCAAGGCAGCATCGGATTGTGCAATTGCTTGGCGAAACAGCCGTTACCTCGCAGGGGCAACTCGTCGAATTGCTCGAAGCCGAAGGCATCGAGGCGACCCAGGCCACGGTTTCTCGTGACCTGGAGGACATCGGCGCGATCAAAGTGCGGGTCCCTGGGGGAGACCTCGTGTACGGCTTGCCCGAGCACAGCAACGAAACCGTCGCCCCGGAAGATCACTTGCGCCGAGTTCTCTCAGACTGGGTAGCCGATGTCGATTCATCGCACAATTTGGTGGTCGTCAAGACGCCACCGGGATCGGCCCACGTCGTGGCGTCCGCGCTCGACCGGTCGGGACTTGACGGTGTCCTCGGTACCGTCGCAGGCGACGACTCCATCTTGATCGTCGCCACTGAAGAAATCACCGGCAAAGAACTCGCCGACACCATTCGTACGCTTGCAGGCATCTAGAGAACTGCACCCATCTAGGAGAGAAATGTCCAGCACCCCCAACACCACAAACGTCGACAAAGTCGTGCTCGCCTACTCGGGCGGCCTCGACACGTCGATCATCTTGAAGTGGTTGCAAGAAACCTACGAATGCGAGGTCGTCACCTTCACCGCCGACCTCGGTCAAGGTGAAGAGGTTGAACCCGCTCGCGCAAAGGCGCTCGCCATGGGCGTGCCCGAAGAGCAGATCTACATCGACGACCTTCGCGAAGAGTTTGTGCGTGACTTTGTGTTTCCGATGTTTCGGGCGAACACGATTTACGAGGGCGAGTATCTACTCGGTACCTCGATCGCCCGTCCACTCATCGCGAAGCGTCTCGTCGAAATCGCCATCGAGCAAGACGCGGACGCGATCAGTCACGGTGCGACCGGCAAGGGCAACGATCAGGTGCGGTTCGAGCTCGGCGCGTATGCCCTGAAGCCCGACATCAAAGTCGTGGCGCCTTGGCGTGAATGGGAACTGGGTTCTCGCGAGTCGCTCATGGCCTATGCCGCCGAACACGAGATTCCGATCGAGATGAAGCGCGGCAAGGAGTCGCCATTCTCGATGGACGCGAACCTCTTGCACATCAGCTTTGAGGGTGGTCCGCTCGAAGATCCCTACACCGAACCGCCAGAAGAGATGTGGCGCTGGTCGGTCTCGCCAGAGACCGCTCCCGACACGCCGATCTACATCGAGCTCACCTACGAAGCGGGCGACATCGTTGCCATCGACGGCAAGACGATGACGCCAGCTGAGGTGCTCACCGAGTTGAACCGTCTCGGTGGCGAGAACGGCATCGGCCGCCTCGACATCGTCGAGAACCGCTTCGTCGGGATGAAGAGCCGCGGCGCATACGAGACGCCCGGTGGAACGATCATGATGCGCGCCCATCGCGCCATCGAGTCGATCTGCCTCGACCGTGAGGTCGCCCATCTCAAGGACGAACTGATGCCTCGCTATGCGAAGCTCATCTACAACGGCTTCTGGTTCGCCCCGGAGCGCGTGATGATGCAGACCGCCATCGATCACAGCCAAGCAGCGGTGAACGGTGAGGTACGCCTCAAGCTCTACAAGGGCAATGTCACCGTCGTTGGTCGCAAGAGCAACGACTCATTGTTCGACGAGAAGATCGCCACGTTCGAAGAAGACGACGGTGCGTATAACCAGGCCGATGCCGATGGCTTCATCAAGCTCAACGCACTGCGCCTGCGTACCTTGACTAGCAAGCGGGGAAACCTCTACTAATGAGCGACGACGAGGTTGACGCGGAGCGGAGCTCGCGTAGCGACGAAGATGGCGAACTGGGGATCTTGGCCGGAAGTGCCAAGGTGTTATGGCACGGCCGGTTCGCCGGTGGGCCGGCCGAAGCCTTGCAGCAACTTAACGACTCGCTGCCGTTCGATCAGCGCATGTTCCGTGAGGACATCGCTGGTTCACGCGCGCACGTGACGATGCTCGAATCGGTGGGGCTCCTCACCGCGGTTGAGCTCGGCGGCATCTTGGCTGCGCTCGACGAGGTCGAGGGCGAAATCGAAGACGGCAGGATGCAGTGGGAGTCGAGCGACGAAGACATTCATACCGCCGTCGAACGGCGTGTTACTGAGCTCGAACCCGCGGGCGCCAAGATGCACACGGGTCGGAGCCGCAACGATCAGGTCGCCACCGATGTTCGGTTGTGGACCCTTGCGGCGATCGATGAGATCAGTGACCTCGTGCGTCAGCTTCAACGGACCTTGCTCAGCCAAGCCGAAGCAGCGGGCGATGCGTACCTGCCGGGTTACACGCACCTGCAACAGGCCCAGCCGGTATCGCTGGCACACCACCTGCTCGCGCATGGCTGGATGCTCGATCGTGACGTCGACCGCTTGGCCGATGCCCGTCGGCGCACCGATGTGTCGGTACTTGGCGCGGGAGCGCTGGCTGGCTCGTCGCTTCCCCTCGACCCCGCACGCTCCCAGAAAGAGCTCGGCATGGCTGGCCTGTTCAACAACAGTCTCGACGCGGTCGCCGACCGTGACTTCGTCGCCGACACCCTCTACGCGCTCACGATGATCGGTGTGCACCTCAGTCGTAT
>CAZTDG010000159.1:0-6742 GCA_964612655.1 uncultured Acidimicrobiales bacterium
AGGCTGGACTCGATGAGCACAACTCGATGGCGTGGGTCGGTCGACATGTGCAGCGCGGCTTGGGTGTGATGGGGTTCGACCTCACCGCGGCCAAGCTGGACGGCGGACGTTGGGATCAGCGCCTGGAATGGATCGCACCGGTCTCCATCTCGGGGGAGGTCAGCTTTGCGATGTTGGCCGTTTGGGCGTTGAACGAGAAGGCCCAGGTGAAGTTCAAGTCGAAGCCGCCTGCGTCGCAACCGATTCAGATGATGCGCCTGTACGAGAAGATGTTGCGAGAGCCGTGTGTGGTCGCGGGAGACTTCGGTACCAACCCGGTCTTTCATCGCAACGATCCAAACTGGGACATGTTGGAGCTAGTGGCCTTGTTGAGCACCGCCGGATACGTGAGCGCTTACCACGAGTTCGGTGAGTTGGAACACGGCGACCCGAGAGAGGTCCCCACTCGATTTCGTCCCGGCGAGCACGGCGGCACCGAACGTCACCACGTGGATTACTGCTTCGTTCCCCGTCCCTGGCTATCCGCGCTGCGCAACGTGCAGATCGGCGATCCCGATGAGTGGATTCCGTCCGCGCAAGCAGAAGAGCACGTTCCGGTGGTCTGCGATTTCGACGCGCAGTTGTTGGCTCAGGTGGTCGCGGGCCAGCGAAAGAATCGCTAGGAAGGCATCGCTCGACGAGACAGGATTTCCTGTGCGCAGGCGAGCCCTGAGTTGAACGCCCCCTCAACCTTTGGGCCGCCGAAGGCATCGCCGCCGAGCACGATCAGCCCTGGCTCCTCGACCACGGAGACGCAGCGTTGCGGATGCGGAACGATCGGGCCTGCGAATCGCCATCTCTTGAGCTCGACCTCTTCGACGCTCGCCTCGCCGATCCACGGTTGGGCCGAGGTGAGAAAGTCTCGAATCACATCGGCTTCGGGGTCGTCCCAACGTTCAGCGGAGACGGCACCGTTCGCATGGAAGGTCACGGCCGGAGCGGAACTCACTCCCTTTGCGACGTTGTCGGCAACGAAGGTGAAGTGGTCGTCTTCGGTGGCTTGAACCGCCCCGGGCGCGGGGATGGCCGGAGCCGTATCGAGGGTGACGAGTAGTCCGAGGACCGGCTTGTAGTCAATCGCTTCTAACTCGGCGAGGACCGTGCCGTCCGGATGGACGTCACTAGCGGCGAACAGGTCGAGTGTTTGAGGGACAGGAGCGGTGACGATGACCGCTGGAGCGCTGGCCGCGACTGTCGAGTCATCGCGAAGGTTCCACTTTGTACCGTCGTGATCCAGGTGCTCGATTCGGGTGGCGAGAGCGATGTTGCCTGACTCGACGAGGTCCGCAGCCATCCATTTGGCCAACCCAGTCATTCCGCCCGGGCAGGCGTAGCGGGGATAGCCGTCGTTTGCGGAGAACCCGTGACACCAGACGTCGACCACTCCGGCGTCGATGGCTTCATCGATCATCGAGCGGAACTCATCGCCGCGAACGGTGAAGAACTGGGCGCCGTGATCAAGACGAGCGTCGCCGATGCGTCGGGTGGCCAGACGGCCTCCGACACCCCGACCCTTGTCGACCACCATGACCGAGAGTCCTTCGGCCCGCAGGACCCGAGCAGCGGACAGCCCTGCCATTCCAGCGCCGATAATGGCAACGTCGTACGTCATGATTTCACCGTAGTCTTGAGGGGCGATGAGGCCGACGTCCTGTGAGATCTCCTTAGAAGCCATTACCCAAAATGTAGAGACGCTTCGTGCGCTCGTGCACCCGACGCCCCTGTGTGCGGTCGTGAAGGCCAACGGCTACGGCCACGGCGTGATCGAGGTAGCACGAACGGTCTTATCCGCCGGCGCAACATGGTTGGCGGTCGCCATCGTCGAAGAGGGTGTAGAGCTGCGCCAGGCCGGAATCGACGCGCCGATCCTTGTGCTTTCCGAACACAATGCGTCTCTCCGAGATGTTGTGGACTTCGGGTTGACCCCGACCGTGTACACCCTCGACGGGGTGGCTGCCCTCGACGCAATCGCGAAGGACACAGGGCCTTTGAAGGTGCATGTCGGTCTAGACACCGGCATGCGTCGGGTCGGGGTAGAACCCGACGAGCTGGCCACAGTTCTGGAGGCCGTGCAGTCTTCGAACAATCTGGAGGTCGAGGCCGCCTGGACGCATTGCCCGGTCGCAGACGAACCCGACAACCCGTTCACCGACGGACAACTCTCGCGCTTCGACGCAGCGGTGGCAGCATCCGAGCTGCCAACGCACGTTGCGAACAGCGCGGTCGCGTTCACTCGTCCGGATCGAGACGCTTTCATGGTGCGGTGCGGTATCTCGCTGTACGGGATCGACCCCGACCCGGCCCTGGCCGGTCAAGTCGAACTGCGTCCGGCGCTAACGCTGCGATCACAGGTCACCTTCGCGAAACGGATCGAAGCCGGTGAGGCGGTCGGATACGGACACCGATGGACCGCCACCGAACCGACTGGTATCGCGACCGTGCCCATCGGCTACGCCGACGGTGTCCGCCGAGACCTGGGCCTACGAGGTGGCGGTGTGCTCATTGGGGGCAAGCGGCATCGCATCGTTGGCGTCGTCGCTATGGATCAATTGATGGTCGACGTTGGTGATCACGAAGTCGCCGTTGGGGACGAAGTCATCCTGATCGGCTCGCAAGGCGACGAACAGATCACGGCGTGGGACGTGGCGACCACGCTCGACACCATCGCGTACGAGGTCATCTGCGCGATTGGTAAGCGGGTGCCGAGGAACTACCCCTAGGAAGCGTTCTCGTCGGTCGGCCAAATCGCCCGGATCACACCAATCGCAATGCCGGCGGCCACGATCTGGGCGATCACGAACGGCGGCACCGACGCTGGTTCGATTCCGGCGAAGGTGTTCGAGAACATCCGTGAGATCGTCACGGCCGGGTTCGCGAAGCTCGTCGACGAGGTGAACCAGTAGGCGCCTCCGATGTAGCCGCCTACGGCGTAGGAAACCATTGCCGGGCTGCCTTTACGCACAACACCAAAGATCACGATTAGCAGCCCGAAGGTGGCGATCCCTTCGGAGAACCACAGTGCAGCCGATGACCGTTCGCGCTCCGAGATGTTGATCGGGTCGAGCTCGAACATGACGTTCGCGGCGACCACGCCGAGGATGCCACCGGCGATCTGGACGGTGACGTAGGTGATGAACTTGTTGAGTTCGAACCCGCCGAGGGCCATATCGGTGATCGTGACGGCGGGGTTGAAATGCGCGCCGGAGGTATCGGCGAAGGCGAGGATCAACGCAATGAGGATGGCGACGGTGGCGGTCGAGTTCGCGAGCAGCTGCAACCCAACATCGTCGGTCAGCTGCTGGGCCATGATGCCGGATCCGACGACGCCAAGCAGCAGGAAGAAGGTGCCGACGAACTCCGCCAGTGCGGCGCGTCCCAAGTCGAAGCCAGGTGTCGTCGCATCGCTCACCCCGAGGACGATAGAGCCTCAGCGCTCCGAAGGACACCACAGCTCATCGGTCTTCGACGGTCCATGTATCTCGTTTGGCTTTGTTTTCGGCGCCGTTGATCATTTGGCCGTTGTTGAGGTCGGTTGGGCCGCCTTTGGAGTGGGGGCAGATGTGCCTTCTATCCGAGCTCGTGCGGGTAGGTCGAGAACCAATCTCTAGACTCAATCCCGTGATCTCGGCTTCCACCACGTCTCCTGAAGAGACGGCACAACTCGCTTCCGGGCTGGCCGATATGGCGATGGCCGGCGACCTACTCGTGCTCGTCGGCGATCTTGGCGCCGGGAAGACCGCGTTCTCGAAGGCCTACGGTGCAGCACTCGGTGTCGAGGAGACGATGACCAGTCCGACGTTCACGATCGCTCGTGAATACGAGGGACGGCTGACCCTGCACCACCTCGACGTGTACCGCCTAGAGCAGATGGCCGAAGTGCTCGATCTCGACCTACCCGGGCTGCTCGAATCCGGAGGCGTCGTGCTCATCGAGTGGGGCGACGCGATCATCCCGATGTTGCCAGCGGACTACCTCGAAGTTCGGTTCACGTTCGGCGAAGGTGACGACGATCGAGAGATCGCGCTAAATCTCGTCGGCGATAGATGGGACTCACGCACCGACGCTGTTGCGGAGCTAGCTGCCGGGATTGGGGCCTGACGTGTTGGTCTTAGGAATCGAATCCGCCTCGGCAGAGGTCGGCGTGGCCCTTGGTGGCGAAGATGGTGTGATCGCATCGGCGCAGTCGGCGAAGGATCGTCGGCACGCGGAGAACCTCAGCCCGCAGATCCAGTTTGTATGCCAGCAGGCTGAGATCGAGTTGTCCGAAGTCGGCTGCATCGCCGTCGATATCGGGCCAGGGTTATTCACGGGGCTGCGTGTCGGTTTGGCATCAGCGATGGCGTTGGCCCACGGGCTTGACGTTCCGATGATCGGCGTGTCAAGTCTCGAGCTAGGAGCCTTCGCCGCAAAGCATGCGAGTGGAACAATCCTGCCTTGCTACGACGCTCGCCGAGGAGAGGTCTTCAGCGCCCGCTTCATGGGCTCTGGCGATGGAGTCGAGCAGCTAAGTGATGCTCGAGTGTCCACGCCCGAAGAACTCGCCGACGATCTCAAAACGTCGGGTGAAGAGGTGCTCATGGTGGGCGACGGTGGAAAGCGTTATCACGAGATCTTCTCGCCGCTGGACAACGTTGCGTTCGCCGGGGCTGGCCTGTGGTACCCGAGCGTCCGCTCCTTGGTCGAGCTCGCCTATCCGCGGGCGGTTCAGGGCGACACCGTTGCCGCGGTCGAGATCGAGCCGATGTATCTGCGGCTGCCCGACGCCGAGATCAATTGGAAGACCCGCGATGGCCGCTGAGCGCGACGTGGAGACGGTCATTCGTCCTGCGCAGTTGCGCGACGTGTATTCGATTCAATCGATCGACCGGTCGGTCTTCCCGAAGTCGTGGACCCAGCAGTTCACGGTCGAGCAAATCACGCGGCGCAAGGGCGCCCACATCGTCGCCGAGCGAGCGCACCGAGTTGTGGGTCACGGGGGAGTGGCGTTCTTGGCCGATGATGCCCACGTCACCTCTATCGCTGTCGACCCGCAGCACCATCGCCTTGGCATCGGCACAACGCTGATGCAGGAACTGATCGAGCTTTCGGCGGCCAGGGTCTCGGGTTCAATCACGTTGGAAGTACGGGTGAGCAACGAGTCGGCGATTGCGCTCTACGAACAGCTCGGCTTCGAGTCCGCTGGAGTACGCCCGAACTACTACGCCGACACGAAGGAAGACGCCGTGATCATGTGGCGCAGCTTGGACGACAACCGAGGAACGGGAGAGCGAGCATCATGAGCGAACGCGAGTTGATCTTGGGGATCGAAACGTCGTGCGATGAGACGGCCGCGGCCGTCGTCGCAAACGGAAGCGAAGTGCTGTCGAATATCGTCTCCAGCCAGATCGACATCCACGCCAAGTACGGCGGGGTGGTGCCCGAGGTTGCGAGCCGAGCCCACGTCACCATGATGACGCCCGTCGTGGCCGAAGCGATGAGCGAAGCTGGCGTGTCACCCGATGAACTCACTGCGATCGCCGCGACCGTGGGCCCCGGACTGATCGGCTCATTGCTGATCGGCGTGAGCACCGCAAAGTCGTTGTCGCTGGCCTGGAACAAGCCGCTCGTCGCGGTCAACCACCTCGAAGCCCACTTGTATTCGTCGTTCTTAGAGGACCCTGACCTCGAACTGCCCATCGTCGTGCTGCTCGTATCGGGCGGGCACACGATGTTGATCTTGATGGAGGGCCACGGCCAGTACCGTTTGCTCGGCCAGACCCTCGACGACGCCGCGGGCGAGGCCTACGACAAGGTGGCCCGATACCTAGGGCTCGGATATCCGGGTGGTCCGATCATCGACAAGATGGCCGCCGATGGCGACCCGGAGCATGTGCGCTTCCCGCGGGCAATGGCCAAGGACGGCTACGACTTCTCGTTCTCGGGGCTGAAGACGAGCGTGGTGAACTACGTGCGCAAGAACCCCGACGTCGCCGACGTCGACATTGCCGCTTCGTTCCAAGAGGCGGTCGTCGACGTGTTGTTGACCAAGGCTCGCCGTGCGGTGCAGGAACATGGCGCCAAGGGGTTGTGCCTGGCTGGCGGAGTAGCGGCGAATTCGGCGCTACGAGCACGGGTGGTCGAAGTGGCCGAAGCTGACGGCATCAACGCGTTCGTGCCAAGCCGTTCGATGTGCACCGACAACGCCGCGATGATCGCCTCCGCGGGTTGGTGGCGCTACCACTCCGACGGCCCAGCGCCCCTCGACCAAGGCGCACAATCCAGCCTGCGTTTCCCCGCCTACAACTGACGTCGGGCTCCCAAAAAGCGTTTCGACAGATTTCCTGCCGCAAATGTTGCTCCCATCAATATTGGGGGTACTAGGGTCTCGGTCATCTAGTGACTTTCGGTGAGGAGACATGGTGGTTGGTTTGGCGAAGCCGCGCGGATTGCGGCTGATTTGGGTTACGTGCGTTCTAGCGGTGGTATCGGTGGTGGCGGTCTTGTTAGTGCCGACACCGTTTGTATCTGCGGCGCCGAACCCCGGCGAGTGTCAGGTTGTTGTCGATGACGCGTCTGCGACGTTGACGTGGGGCGAGATCGCCGGCATTTCGACCTATCAGGTCCGTTCCCTTGCCGATGACGGCTCATCGAGCTGGTTGGTGAGCGTCACGGGTCTTTCGTGGACCGACGAGTCCCATGAGGCTGGCGACCGGTATCTCGTGCG
>CAZTDG010000160.1:0-6686 GCA_964612655.1 uncultured Acidimicrobiales bacterium
TTCTCGTGAACAACGCAGGCATCTTTGCTCCCAAGCCATTCCTCGAACTCAGCGAAGCAGAGTACGACGACTTCCTCAACACCATCTTGAAGGGTAAGTTCTTCGCTGCTCAAGCAGCTGCAGCTGCAATGAAGCAGCGCGGTGGCGGCGCCATCATCCAGACCGGTTCGATGTGGGCAATCCAAGCCATTGGCGCAACCCCATCTGCTGCATACTCGGCTGCTAACGGTGGCGTGCACCAGTTGACCAACAACCTCGCAATTGAGCTCGCTGGCGACAACATCCGTGTGAACACGGTCGCTCCCGCAGTTGTTGAGACGCCGGTTTACTCGACCTTCCTCACCCAGGAGCAGATCGAAGCAGCACTTCCAGGGTTTGCGGCAATGCATCCCCTCGGACGCAACGGAAAGCCAGCCGACGTTGTTAACGCAATGTTGTTCCTTGCATCCGATGACGCTTCCTGGATCACCGGTGTCACCATGCCAGTCGATGGTGGCGTGACCGCGGGACGCAACTAGTACGAGGGTGTAGCCAGTAGCTTTACCAGAAGTACGTACACGGGGCGTCCACACGTTGGGCGCCCCATTTGCGCGCAACAACGGTCGTTGTCCCCACCTGTCATTGCCCAGATCAGCCTCCTCACGAACCTGGCGAGGGACACCTATCGCCGAGCGAGCGCGCAACTTCGGCTTGCCGAGTTCGATCACGGGACTAAGGTGACGACGTGAAGAAACCCTTGATTCTCGTTCGACATGGCGAAACCGAATGGAGCCGGACCGGCAAACACACCGGTCGCACCGATATCGGCTTGACCGACCGGGGCCGCAATGAGGCATCCTTGGTCGCACCGACCCTTGAGGGTTGGAGCTTTGAGCACGTGTTCTCTTCCCCGCTCTCGCGAGCGCTCGACACCGCAAAGTTGGCGACGATCGGCGATGGCGACATCGTCGTCGACGACATATTTATGGAGTGGGACTACGGCCCCTACGAGGGGCGCACGAACGCCGAGATCCAAGAGGCCGAACCGGGCTGGTCGAAGTGGGATTCCGCGATCGAAGGTGGCGAGACCGCACATGACGTCGGGGTTCGCGCTGACCAAGCCATCGAGATGATGATGTCCTCGACCGCGGAAGACCCTGTACTGCTCTTCGCTCACGGGCACTTTCTCGCGATCCTGATCGCCCGGTGGTTGGGCTTTGAGGCAACGGCGGGCAAACGGTTCATCATGCAGACCGCAACCGTCTCCCAGCTGGGGTCGAAACGTGGCGACCGCGTCATCAAGACGTTGAACCATCGCTGCGGGCAGATGCTGGCGCCCTAGCAGCTTCGATCCGTCACCCTAATTAATGCGAGAAGCGCCTGTAGGAACCGGGTTTTTTCAAGAATTCGACGCATAATCATGGACACGTGAATCCATCCGATACATTCGCCCGCCAACGAATCGTTCCACTGGGGCCTCGCGTGCAAGAATCGAACGCTACGAGAGGCTCAAATGACCGGCAATAACCACTTCACCTTCAACGACGTCGGCATCGTGTCGTTGGCAGCTGTTGACGCCCCCGAAGTGGTGACCTCCGCGAGCATCGATGAGCGTCTCGCGCCGTTTTATTCACGAAACGACGCCGAACCTGGCTTGCTCGAATCGCTCGCAGGCATCCGAGAGCGACGCATGTGGCCCGAGGGCACGTCCTTTATGGCCGCGGCGGCCAAGGCCGGCGAAAAGGCAATCATCGATTCAGGCATCGATCGCAACCGGATTGGTTTGATGATCGATTCGAGCGTCTGCCGCGCTCGCCTTGAGCCATCGAGCGCGGTCGCGGTTCATGACCTGCTCGGATTGCCATCGAATTGCTTGAACTTCGACCTGTCGAATGCTTGCCTCGGCTTCCTCAACGGCATGCATGTCGCTGGCACGATGCTCGAAGCTGGCCAGATCGACTACGCCTTGATCGTCGACGGTGAGGACGTTCGCCAGATCCTCGACACGACCATCGAACGACTCAACCACCCCGACGCAGAGATCGGCGATTTGTTCGCGAACTTTGCCACGTTGACCTTGGGTGGAGGGTCCGCAGCGATGGTGCTTGGGCGCCACAGCGAGAACCCGGGCAGCCACCGATTCAGCGGCGGGTTCTTCCGTGCCGCCACTCACTACAACCACCTGTGCGTGGGTTCTCTCGATGGCATGAACACCGACACGCGAGGCTTGCTCGAAGCGGGCAACGAGACCGCCAAGTTGGCGTGGGACCACGCTGGCGAGATGAAGGACGACTGGTACGACATGGCGCACTACGTCATGCATCAGGTCTCTGAAGTCCACACCCAGGCCATCATCGACACGATCGGCATCGACAGCGAGCGGGTGGCTCGAAGCTTCATCAACTACGGGAACGTCGGTCCCGCCGCGATCCCCGTAACCCTCAACAGCATTCAACCGGACCTCGTCTCCGGCGACGGCATCATGTTGATGGGGATGGGTTCTGGGCTAAACACCGCCTTCTTTGAACTGCAGTGGTAACCGCGGGGTCCGTCGAACCGGCCCGGCTGCCCCCACCTGATCTAGACGCGCTCGAACCCGAATGGTCCCGGCTCGTCACGGCGAGCTGCGCCGACGATGAGCACACGTTCCACGTGCTCGATTCGGCTCCCGAGGCCGATGCATCGGTTACGACGGTGTTGTGCGTGCACGGTAACCCCAGCTGGTCATACCTCTGGCGACGACTGTTCGCGAACGAGTCACCCTTTCGGTTCGTGGCCCCCGATCACCTCGACATGGGTTTCTCGGAACGGACCGGCACCGAGCGTCGCCTCGCCGATCGTGTTGCAGATCTAGCCGCGTTGACCAACGCAATGGGAATCACCGGCCCGGTCATCACGCTGGCCCACGACTGGGGTGGACCGATCTCGTTGGGTTGGGCACTAGCGCACCGTGACCAGCTCGCCGGGGTGATCTTGAGCAATACCGCCGTTCACCAACCCGAAGGGGCGTCTGCTCCCACGGTGATTCGTACCGCGAGGCGACCGGGAATCCTGAGCCGGGCCACCGTCGACTCGACCGCCTTCATAACGGGCGCATTCGAAATGTCTCGACCGCGCACCCCACCGGAGATCCGCAAAGGGTTCCTCGCCCCCTACGACCGTCCCGATCGGCGGGCAGCGATTCAGACCTTCGTCGAGGACATCCCCCTAGAGGACGACCATCCAAGTCGGGTCACGCTCGACGGCATTGCGACCGGGCTGAGCGAACTCTCCGATGTGCCCTCCTTGTTGTTGTGGGGAGCCAAGGACCCGGTGTTCTCCGACCTCTACCTCCACGACCTCGAAGCCCGGCTTCCGCACGCCGATGTTCACCGCTGGCCCAACGCTGGCCACTTCGTTTCCGAAGACGCGCCGGTCCATGACGCCGTTGCCGCGTGGCTCGAGAACCTGTCGGCCGTCGCCCCGAGTCACGATGATGCCGACCTGAACGCACCGACGACTCTGCTCAATGCGGTAGCAGACCCGAACCGAGCAGAAGTCACCGCCATCGTCGAAATGACCGGCGATGGCGGATCGATCTCCTTCGCGGACTTCAACGCTCGGGTGAACACGACCGCGGCGGGACTACTCGGAGCCGGGGTACAGACCGGCGATCGAGTGGCGGTGATGATTCCGCCTGGGATCGACCTGGCCGTCACCGTATACGCCGCGTGGCGCGCAGGCGCTGTCGCCGTGCTGGTCGACGGCGCACTGAGTCCACCGCAGATGACGGCCGCACTCCGTTCGGCGAACCCGAAGTGGCTCGTCGGTATCACCCGAGCCCTCACTGCGGCCCGTGCACTCCGGTGGCCGGGAACCCCAATTGCCTCCTCCCCTCTCTCGAACGCTCGGCAGCGAGCACTCGCCACGTCGCTCGACATCGCCACCCTGGCAACGAACCATGGCGACGATCCACTGCCGGAACTACCTACCGTCGGTGACCATGCTGCGGTGGTCTTCACATCCGGTTCAACGGGGCCGTCCAAGGGTGTGCGCTACACCCACGGTCAGATCGCATCGCAGCGAGACAAGATGCGGGCCCAATACTCGATCACCGACGATGACCGTCTAGTCGCCGCCTTCGCACCGTTCGCGCTCTATGGCCCGATGCTCGGCATCACCTCGGTCGTTCCCGATATGGACGTCAGTGCTCCGGCCACCCTCGACGCACCGAACTTCGCCAAGGCCATCGCCGAGATCGACGCCACGATGGTGTTCGCCTCGCCCGCCGCACTCGAAAACATCGTCCGCACCAAGAGCGCCATCGCTCCATCGAAGCGGATTCCCCTCGACGCGGTACGCCTGCTGCTGAGCGCCGGTGCCCCTGTCCGGGTATCGCTGCTGCAAGCAATGCGAGACGTGACGCCGAACGCCATTGCGCACACCCCCTATGGGATGACCGAGTGTCTACCGGTGGCAAGCGTCAGCCTTCCTGAGTTGGAGGGCATTGGCGCCGGTGATGGCGTGTGCGTCGGCCGACCGCTTCCGGGCGTTGAGGTGCAACTCGAACCGCTCACGAACGACGGTCTCGGCGAACTCCTCGTACGCGCCGACCACATGCGCACCGGCTATGACCGTTTGTGGTTCACTACCCATCTCGCTGGCCGCCCTGACGCGACTTGGCACGCCACGGGAGACATCGGCCGGATCGACGAAGCCGGGCTTCTCTGGGTATCGGGCCGAGCCGCACACATGATGACCGTTCCGTCAGGCGACGGGGTTGCGGGTCTTGGTCCGGTCGGGATCGAGAAGGTCGTCGAGCAAATCGATGGTGTCTATACGGCTGCGGTCGTTGGAATCGATGGGACCGAGACCGCCGAACAGAAGGTGGCTGTGGTCGTCCAGCTCGAATCGCCGTCGGGTTCGCCCAAGCACTGCGACCTCCCCACCACCGACGCGGTGCGCCGCACCGTTGCCGAGTGGCTCGACACGATCGAGCAACGCCATGGCGCAACGAGGCAGCTCGACATCGTCGCCGTACTCGAGGTGCCGAAGTTGCCCGTCGACCGCCGACACAATTCCAAGATCGACCGCACGCTCGTCGCTGAATGGGCGAACCGAGTCCTCGCTGGCGGAAGCCTGAAGGGGCTGTAGGCATGCGAGTACTTCTCACCGGTGCCACCTCCATGATCGGCCGAGCGACCGTGGAGCGACTGCGCTCCCGTGGCGACGTCGTTACCGTGCTGCAGCGGTCAGCGTTCGACGACGCCGATGCATGCATCCAAGGCTCCATCACCGATCCATCGGTCTTGGTGAACGCCGTCGCCGGCCAGGATGCGATCATCCATCTCGCGGCCAAGGTCGACATCGTCGGGGACCTCACCGAGTTCACCGCGGTCAACGTGGAGGCGACCAAGAACCTCATCGTTGCGGCCCAAGCTGCTGGAGTGAGCCGGTTCGTCTACGTGTCCTCCCCTTCGGTTGCGCACGGTGGCGACAGCATCGTTGGTGGCGGCGCCGGATCCGCCGACCCGGAGAGCACCCGAGGCCACTACGCCACGACGAAAGCCACCGCGGAGCTCGCGGCGCTAGCTGCCTCGACCGATGCCATGCCCATCGTCGCGATTCGCCCCCATCTGGTGATCGGACCAGGCGATACCCAACTGATCGAGCGTCTAATCGATCGGGCGAAAGCAGGACGCCTGCCATTGGTCGGCTCCGGCCTCGCCCTCGTCGACGTCACCTGGGTCGACAACGCAGCCGACGCCTTGGTTGCCGCAGTCGACGCTGCGCCCGACCATGGCGGCGAAGCGTTCGTCGTGTCCAATGGCGAACCGCGAACCGTCGAGGAACTGTTCACCCGCATCATGGATGCCGCTGGCATCGACTGGTCGCCCCGTCGAGTACCGGCCAAGGTCGCCATCGGCGCGGGCACCCTCATCGAGAAGATCTGGGACCGCAGCGAACGTGAAGACGAGCCACCGATGACCGGCTTCGCCGCCGAACAGCTCGCCACCGCCCACTGGTTCGATCAAAAACGAACCCGAGACGCACTCAACTGGGAACCCGCGGTCTCCCTCGCCGAAGCCTGGCCGCGCCTCGCCGAGCACTACAGATCCGGCGGACCTCAGTAATATCGCCACCATGGCGATGTCGTTCTCGAAACTGGTGGCTCGGGCAGAAGCCGAACTTCCCGCGGGCAAAACCCCCAGCGACGAAATCGTTGCGGTGGCTAGCACGCAACTTTCAGGCGAGGGACAGGGCGCGGCGATGGTGGGCGGAGCACTTGCCCCACTCTTCGGTTTCTGGGGAATGCTGCTGGCGCTGCTTCCGTTCGCTCGCCTCCGGGTGAAGGCAGCCAGAAACAATCGAAACCCTGAGGGCCTCTCCGAACAAATCCACTACCGGGTCTTCCACTTGGTCTTCCGGCGGGATCGCCTCGACGTATATTCGCGCCGGCGGCGCGGCCGGTTCGGGCCGCTGGTCCAGTCATTCCCCTACGACAACATGTCCTATGGCCGCGGGGATCACCCGGCAGGCATGGCCATTGAAACGTTTCTCTGCGTCGACGACATCGTGTTGCCCGTACACGGATGGTTCGAGCGAGACCTACGCAAAGCGATCGGCTCGCTTGGCGTCACGATCGAACCGATTACTGGTCCAGTCTCACAGATCGAAAAGCAGCTCCAATCCAGCGAAGCGCAGATAGCCAAGGAAGCCACATGATC
>CAZTDG010000161.1:0-138 GCA_964612655.1 uncultured Acidimicrobiales bacterium
CGCAGGACTCGTTTGCGTGTTCGGTCGAGGACGGGGTGGTGTCGTGGTCCGATCAGGGTGCTGATCGGTATTTCGTTCGTGAGGTCAATAACGGAGACGATTCGTTTTTGGGTCGGGTCAATGCTGGCGATCCGTTGT
>CAZTDG010000161.1:238-6644 GCA_964612655.1 uncultured Acidimicrobiales bacterium
CGTTCCCGGTGGATGGGACGGCGGATTCCTACATTGTTCGCTTCCGTGTAGGTGGTGTGATCAGTGAGGCGACCTGCGCGCTGGGGGTTCTGGATCCGGGGACGTTCTCGTGTTCGGTTGCCGATGGTGTCTTGTCGTGGACTGATCAGGGTGCTGATCGGTATTTCGTTCGTGAGGTCAATGGCGTTGAGGATTCCTTTGTTGGTCGGAGTGAGTCGTTGTCGTTCCCGGTGGATGGGACGGCGGATTCCTACATTGTTCGCTTCCGTGTAGGTGGCGTGATCAACGATGCGAACTGTGTCCCGGACGGCCCCGATAGTGATGGGGATGGCGTTACCGATGCGCTCGACAACTGCCCATTGATCGCAAACCCTGACCAAGAGCAATCGCTTAGACACATCGCCGACCTAGTCGGTAACTCCGGCGACGCGTGTCTGGATATCGACGACGACGGTGTTCTGGATCTAACTCAAGAGCACATCTGCATCGTCATTTGGGATTCAGGTGAAGCCGCAGCCATCACGCTCATCGACGCACCGTTCTCTGAAGCGCAGTGTTTCATTGCCGAGCCGGAGACCGGCACGAACACCGTGATCGCCATCGGCGATGCCGCTGAAGCCGACGTGCTCGTTGGCAATGACAACACGGCAATCGCAATCGGCCTAGGCGCATTTGCCGATGCCACCAACGGTGAAGGCAATGTGGCCTTCGCCAAAGGTTTTCAAGCGCAAGCGTCGGCGGGGTTCGGCAATGACAACACAGCACGTGCAATCGGTGACCGCGCTGTTGTCAGCGGCGGAATAGGGAACAACAATACGATTACTGCGAGCGGCGATGGAGCCCGAGCGCGTTCCTTTGACGGCGACAACAACACGGCAACCGCAACCGGTGATGGCTCCGAAGCCCTGGTCGATACGGGAGATGACAACTCGGCTGTTGCAGTCGGTCCCAATGCTTTCGCCAGAGTGATCTCTGGGACTAACAGCATTGCGACAGCAACGAGTACGGGTACCAGCTCCGCTACGGCAGTCGCTTCCTTCGGTGACAACAACGCTGCTGTGGCGACAGCATCGGGTCTAAATGGTGTTGCAGACGCGCTTGCGTCCATGGGCAACAACAACACCGCCACCGCGACCTCCACCGGCGACGGCACTGCTTCGGCTCAAGCCACGAGAGGCGACAACAACACCGCCACCGCGTCTGCGAGCGCCGATGGCGATGGGTTTGCCAGCGCTGGTGGTCTTAACAATTTCGTGAGCAGCGATAACACCGCGTGTGCCGGGCCCACCGGGACAGCCGTAGCGCGAGCGGGTGGATTCACCGTGTTCGAACAATGTGATCTTGACGGGGACGGCGTGCCCGACACGCCGTAATGAATGACTCTGGGTGACGCCTTCCTGCTGGATCAACACCGCGATCGCCGTCGGAGCAGCCTCCGAGACCATCGCATCCGACGGCAGCAACAACACGGCGACCGCAACCGCTAGCGACTTCGGTGACGCCTTTGCCACCGCCGGCGGCACGAACCTCGTCATCAGCAGCGACAACACGGCCCGTGCCGGCCCGACAGCAACCGTCGGTGCTCAAGGCGGCGGTGAGACAGTAATCGAAGGATGTGGCTAATTTGCCCGAACGCGTGATCTTTAGTCCCCAAGGTGCGACAACCGGGCGATCTTGACACCATGGAGGGGTGAATGAGGCCGCCCTCCGAGAGATGATCGATCAGCTGCAATCGGGGGAGCTCAGCGCTGACGATGCCGTCGCCCAACTCGCACGGCTCCCTTTCGCCGAGGTGGGTGAAGCGCGGGTCGATCACCACCGAGCTATTCGCCAGGGACTTCCCGAAGCCGTCTATGCGCCCGGCAAGAGCCCAAAGCAATGCGTCGACATCGTCGGGGAGCTGCTGACGAACGGCACCGGACCAGTGTTGATCACCCGGATCGATGATGCGCAACGAGCGGCTCTCGAAAAAGAACACCCGCAAGCTCATTCCATCGGAAACCTGATGTCGTGGCGGCAGGCGTCCGTCCGGGATGGAATCACCGTCGCAGTCATCACCGCCGGAACCGCCGATACGCCTGTGGCGGACGAGTGCCAGGCAACGCTGCAGGCATATGGCATCGAGGTCGATCGCATCCACGACGTCGGCGTGGCTGGCCTCCACCGCCTGCTGGCCGAACTCGACCGAGTAACGGGTGCTGACATCGCAATCGTTGTCGCCGGGATGGAAGGCGCGTTGGCGTCGGTCGTTGGCGGCTTAGCCGCCGGGCCTGTGATCGCGGTGCCCACGAGCGTTGGTTACGGAGCTGGTCTCGAAGGTGTGACCGCATTGCTCGGCATGTTGGCATCGTGCGCTGCGGGCATTTCGGTCGTCGGCATCGACAACGGCTACGGAGCTGCGGTCTCTGCCATGCGAATGCTCACGTTGGACGCCTCATGAAGACACTGTGGATCCACCCGTTCAACGGGATTGCGGGCGACATGATGCTCGGCGCCCTTATCGATGCTGGTGCCGACGTCGACCAGGTTCGTAAAGGCCTCGATGGGCTCGGCGTCGACGACTGGTCGCTTCGCACGGAGTCGATTCAACGACACGGCATCTCCGCCACGAACCTCACCGTCGAGACCGATGAAGGGCACACGCATCGAACAGCGGCCGACATCGCAGCCATCGTCGATGCGTCCGACCTGGCCCAACGGGTGCGTGACAACGCCAAGCGGGTTTTCGCCGTGCTCGCCGAAGCGGAAGGGGCGGTCCACGAGATGGACCCATCCAAAGTTCATTTCCACGAGGTGGGTGGGATCGACGCCATCGTCGACGTGGTCGGCACGTGTATCGCGCTCGATCTTCTCGGCATCGAACGAGTCGTGGTCGCTCCCGTTGCGGTGGGCCACGGCATCACCAAGAGCGCTCACGGTCGGATCCCACACCCGGCTCCTGCCACCGTGCGGTTGCTCGAATCGGTTCCGATCAAAGGACTCGACACATCGGTGGAACTGACCACACCCACCGGCGCTGCGATCGTTCGCGCGCTCACCGACGACTATGGCCCGGCACCAGCGATGACCGTCACCGCATCGGGATTCGGTGCTGGTGACGCAGAACTGCCAGATCATCCGAACCTCTTGCAGGTGCTCGTCGGTGACGGCTTCGATTCGGAGATCACTGCCACTCAGCTGATGGTCCTCGAAACCAACGTCGACGATCTCAGCGGCGAATACCTTGCACACGCCATCGCGAAGTTGCTCGAAGCAGGCGCACTCGACGCGTGGGCTACACCGATCGAGATGAAGCGAAGCCGCCCCGCGGTGGCGCTATCGGCACTCGTGGACCCGACCGACCTCGACCGCATCGGCGCCGTCCTCTTGGGCGAGACCGGTTCGCTCGGCTTCCGCAGCTACGGCGTCGACCGTCGCTCGGTTCCGCGAACCATCGGTCACGTCGAGATCGAAGGTCACCAGATCGCGATCAAGGCCTCGGCACAAACCATCAAGGCCGAGTTTGTTGATGTAGCTGCGGCATCGAAACTGCTCAACCGTCCGGCCCGCCTCATCGCCGCAGAGGCCGAAGACAAATGGCGTAGTGTTTCCCCCGATGGCTGACGACCGCTTGTACTTTCGCCAACTGCTCTCCGGGCGAGACTTCGCCCAAGATGACCCCTTCGCCCAGCAGATGGTCAATTTCGTCTATCTGATCGGTGACCGTGAGACCGGGGAGGCGATCATCGTCGACCCGGCCTATGACCCGCGAGGCATTCTCGACGTCCTCGGTGAAGACGACATGACGTGCGTCGGAATGTTGGGCACTCACTATCACGCCGATCACGTCGGCGGTTCAATGATGGGTCTTCAGGTCGCTGGCGCTGCGGAGATGCTCGGCGCGGTGGACGTTCCACTACACGTGCAGACGAGCGAAGTTGAATTCGTCAAGTTGGTGACAGGTCTCGAAGACGATGCACTGATCGCTCATGACGGCAGCTCACAGCTGAGTGTCGGTGAGATCAACATCGACCTCCTACATACCCCGGGTCACACCCCTGGCTCCCAGTGCTTCTTGGTCGACAATCGGCTCGTCGCGGGAGACACGCTCTTCTTGCAGGGCTGCGGGCGAACAGATCTCCCTGGCGGTGACGCCGAGCAGCTGTATCACAGCCTCACCGGCGTGTTGGCGAAGATCCCCGATGACGCCGTGCTGTATCCGGGCCATCAGTATTCGCCGGAGGCGAGTGCGACGATGGGTCAAACGCGATCAGAGAATATGGTTTTCGCGCCGACATCTGCCGAACAGTGGATGTTGATGTTCGGTCGCTAGGCGACGAGGCTCTAACTCGCTTCGGCGTCGATCTCGTACTGGGTGTGCCAGCTGTTCTCGCAGCTTTCGCAGCGCAAGTGAACTTCGCGGGCCAACATGTCGTCGTGTTCGAGGTTGCCCTCATCACCACATGATGGGCAGTTGTGGTCGTAGGACAGTCCTGGGATCTCGATCGCTGCTGCGATCTTTTCGGGATCCTCGAGATCGTTGGAATCTTCGAGATGGTTAGGATCCTTGGTCTTCTTCGCCTTGCCACCTAAGAAGCGGGGGCGGTTCGCCCACCAGCCATCGTTGCTGGATTCTTCTACGGGGCGCATGTAGGCCCATGGGTCCGACGACGGGGCGTCGTCATCGGCTGGTGGCGGCGGCTCAACTTCCTCGTCCTCGAGTGTGCGCCATTTCGGGCCATCGTCCGGGTCATCGCCGGGGTCAGCCCAGTCTCCCAAGTACTCAAAGCCCTCAGAATCGCCGAGCAGGCCTTCGGTGTTGTTGTCCACACTCGCGTTTGGCATCGGGATGACCTTGCCGGTCTCGTTGCCGAGATCCAGGAGGTCTCCTTCAATCTGATTGGCTACCTCGACAGAGTCGAACTCCATGTCCCAAGCCGGTGCGTCATCAAACAAGTTGACGACGTTGTCGTCAGCTGCGTCGAGCGTGGGTTCGTCATCGGCGGCATCGCTTCTAAGCGCTTCGAGGTCGAGATCTGGGCCAGCAAGTTGCTCCGGAGCATCGTTTTCGACGAAGACGTCTTCCAACGAGGTAGTGCCCGCACTTGCCTCGTGTTGAATGATTTCGTCGTCGGACATATCGAACACGAGCGCCGATTCGGCGGGATCAACGGCCTCGCCTGTGGTGGGGGCCACTTCATCCCACGAATCGAAAGTAATGCTGGACTCTGGTTCGGCGTCTCCCCAATCGAGGGCTATCGGTTCTTCGTCAGTAGAGACCTGCTCCCATAGATCGGTGTCGGGGGCAACGCTTGTGGCATCGTCCAAATCAGGCGCCGCAATGTCGTCGTCTACTAGCGATGGCCGCTCAACATCGGCAGTCTCTTCGACGTCGATTGCTTCGAACGGGTTGGTGTCTTGGAACTCTTCGAGATCGGATTCGAGTTCGAAGAGGTTGGTCTCCGCCTCGAGTGTCTCAATTTCGCTATCGAGTTCGACATCTTCGGTTTCGACATCGAACACGTCATTCTCGAGCTCAACGTCTTGGAGTTCGTTCTCTTCGATTTCGGTGTCGAACACAAGATCTTCGGCTTCGAATACATCGTTTTCGAGTTCCGGGTCTTGGAGTTCGGTGCCGAGCGCGAGATCTTCGGTGTCTAGGTCCGTTTCAACTTCGAAGAACTCGGTCTCGGTTTCTGGGATCTCGAGGTCAGATTCGGTTGCAATGTCGACGTCGTCTTCGGAGGCGGCACCGAGTGCCTCCAGGTCCGTGTCGGTTTCGAGCTCGGCTGGATCGGCCAACTTTGACAGGGCGGAGAGATCTAGGTTCTTGGTGGATGCTCGAGAATCGAGCAATTCACGTACTCGGGAAGTATCGAGATCGAGCGGTTCGAGCGGTTCGGGGAGGGCGAGCGGCTCAGTCAGCTCGGAGCTAATCGCCAATGGTTGAAGGTCTTCGTCAAGATCGACGCTGTCGTCGATATTGCCTGCGAGCACTTTTCGCGGGCGCAAGACGCGATTTACTCCGCGACTTGCAGTGACGTCTTCGAGAACCGTATTAAACGACGGCCATTCGAAATCCACCTCTTCAGACATTCCCAGAACTCCAGTTGGCGAGTGAGACGAGGTCTCTCTCGTCTACCAGCTCTTATCGGATTTAGTCAGGAGAACCTGAGATCTTGCAGGCTGATATTCCCCACGTCACTAAGTCCTAATATCGGTCTTGGCATAGCCGATAGGTCAAAATGACTATCTCTGCCGCAACCGTTGCTACTGATCCGCAGGTGGCGGAACTGACCGCACAACTCGAGGCCGCGTTAAAGCGAGCCAATGTTGCTGAAGAGCAGCTGCGTCGAGTGCATGCTGCGGTTCGTGCATTCAAGGAGCGTCAGCTTGCGGCACAGCACGCCGCAAGCGTTACTGCTGC
>CAZTDG010000162.1:0-6609 GCA_964612655.1 uncultured Acidimicrobiales bacterium
GTTGATCTACCAGGACACCGGCGCCGCCCCTGCCGGCCCAGGTGCCAGCGGCTCGATGACATTATTCAACCACGGTCGTGCCGTCGAGAACGCGGCGAAGCAAGTCGCTGGTCAGCTCAAGGAACTCGCAGCCGCCGAACTCGAGGCGAACCCCGAGGACATCGTCCTCGCTGACGGAAACGCGTCGGTCGCGGGAACACCGAGCAAGGCCGTGCCGATCGTCGAACTGGCAGCAGCCTCCGAAACCGGTGAGATTCTCGGCAACGGCACCGCCGAGGTTCGAGAGTGGCCAGAGCTGAGCGGGTCGTCGTGTGGTGGCGAGCAAGGCTTCTCGTCCTTCCTCGCTCCACAGTTCTCTTGCCATGTCGCTCGTGTTCGTGTCGACCCCGACACCGGCGTTACCCGCGTCCTCGAAGTTCATGCAGCCCACGACTCGGGCACGATCATCAATCCAATGGCAGCTCACGGTCAGGTCGAGGGCGGCATCTTGATGGGCGTCGGCCAAGCCCTCACCGAAGGAACCCGCTACAGCGACGATGGCCGTCAACAAAATGCGGGGCTGCTCGAGTACAAACTGCAGACGATCGCCGACGCCCCAGAGATCACCACCCAGTTCGTCGAGATCTTCACCGAGAACGCGGGCCCCCGGGGAGCCAAGGGCCTCGCCGAAGCGCCCAACGTCGCCACATGCGGAGCGGTCAACAACGCCATTGCGGCGGCCACCGGCATCCGGGTTAAACAGCTACCAATGACCGCCGAGCGGGTGTGGACCGCTCTCGACGACGAGGTGAACTCATGACCCTCACGATCGCGACCTCCCTCGATCAAGTGCTCGCAGGGCTCGCCGCAGGCGCTCGCCCGATTGCAGGCGGTACCGACCTCGTCGTCGGAGCCCGACAGCACAAGTCGACCATGCCCGAAACCCTCGTGGCCATCGACCGCCTCGAAGAGCTCGCACAAATCGAGCAGAACGAAACGCACACCTCAATCGGGGCAGGCGTAACCCACGCTCGACTCATGACCGACGATGTTGTCGTGAATGGCTTCACGGCCGTCGCAGATGCCGCAGCGCTGGTGGGTTCCCCCGCCACTCGCAACGTGGGAACCCTGGGCGGCAACGTGATGAATGGTTCACCGGCGATGGATACCGGCGCCCCGCTGGTCGTGCTCGGCGCTGTTGTCGAACTCGCCAGCACCGAAGGCACCCGCACGGTCGAGCTCGATGAGTTGTGGCTCGGCCCGGGAACCACGAGCGCCCGAAGTGACGAGTTGTGCACCGCACTCACCATCCCCAACCCCGATGAACGGTCGGGATCGGCCTATGTTCGCCTGGAGTATCGCCGGGCGATGGAGATCGCCGTCGTAGGCGCGGCAGCCAACGTCGTGCTCGATGCTGAAGGATCGATTGCGTCTGTTCGTGTTGCGCTCACCGCAGTCGCACCGACGATCCTCGAAGTAGAAAGCCTCGACGAACTCACCGGCCTTGGCCCTACTGAAGCAGCCGATGGCGCAGCCGCCGCGAGCGCCGAACAGGCCACCCCGATTAGCGACCTTCGAGCGTCGGACAAATATCGTCGCCACACCATCGGTGTGATGGCACAGCGCGCGGTCGATGCGGCGGCAAGACGAGCGACTGGTGAGCACATCGCCGTCCCGGTAAATCGGGCACTTGGAATAGGAGCCACCTGATGTCTAAGAACTCTGTGGAACTCGCGGTCAACGGCGTGCCGTATCCGGTGACGATCAGCACCGACCGGACACTGTCGACGGTGCTACGAAACGAACTCGGGCTCACCGGCACAAAGGAGGGTTGCGACGACTGCGAATGTGGTGCGTGCATGGTTCTCCTCGACGGTCAACCGATCAACTCATGTTCGTATCTAGCTGCGCAGGCACAAGGGCGTGAGATCACCACCGTCGAAGGATTGGCCGAAGGCGACCAGCTGCATCCGCTCCAGCGAAACATCTTGGCGACGGGCGGCGTACAGTGCGGGTTCTGTACCCCCGGCATGTTGATGTCGGCAACCGCATTGCTCGCGGAGAACCCCGAGCCCAGCGACGAAGACATCCGTCTCGGCTTGTCGGGCAACCTGTGCCGCTGCACCGGGTACGCACGAATTCTTTCGGCGGTCTCGGCGACCGCTGTTGAACTGTCTGCGGACTAGGTGACGATGATTCGGATGATGAACACCCGCTGACCATTCACCGGATCGTTCGCGGTTATCCGCGTGACCGCAGTGCCCGATCGACCGTTCCGAGGAGTGAAACTCATCGCACCGTTGCTCCCGATCGACGGGTTCGCCGAGAAGAGTGAGTTGTCATCGGTAGAGATTTGGAAGCTGGACCCAGCAGGCGGGATGACCTCGCCCGAGCTCACCGCGATCCACGGAATGAGTTGCGGCCCGGCATCTGAGGGCAGTCGGATCTCGCCGTCCGAGGAGAAGGCGCCGTCGATGACTCCCTCGACGGTGATGAGCAGAACTGCTTGTCCGCATTCGCCGAACTCGGTACATACCTCGTACACGATGTTCGCTTCACCGGCAGCGTTAGCTGGCGGGTCATAGGTGATCTGGCCTCCACCGGCCGACACCGTGCCGGAGCTCGCGCTCACGATGGTGAGGGTGGTGGGGTCGATGGCGGCGTTTGCGGGTCCGTCGTTGGCGAGCACATCGACCTGGATGGAGGTGTCTTCGAGCGTTGTGGCCACATCATCGAGGAGCGCTAGCTCAGGCGCGGCCACGTCGAAGGTGACCGTCGCGGTGCCTTGTTGATCTTTGGCATCGACCACGACATAGGTGACCGCCGTTGTTCCGGGTTCTGTGCCCGGAGTGAACTCGATGAAGTCGTCGCCGAACTCGACCGATCCACTATCGGGCTCACTGACTTCGACGATTCGAAGGTTCTCTTGACCGGTGTCGTCGAAATCGTTGCCGAGCGGTGCCACTCGAACTCGTTGAGAAACGAAGGTCTCAAACTCGTCGTCGGCGGGTTGTGGTGGTTCATCGCCGTCGGCGACGGTGACGCTGCCTTGGGCGAAGCCACCGTTGCCGTCAGTGACCACATAGGTGATCTCCCAGGGGCCTGCGGAGTCGGGATCTGTGCGGAACTCGAGGACCGTGCCGTCATCGACGATGGAAACTTCGCCAGCGCCTTGAGCTACCGCAGCCTCAACGATCTCGAGGGTTGCATCATCGACGTCGGAGTCGTTCTCCAAAACCGGGACGCGAATGATTTGCTCGCCGCCAGCGAGTTCGGCGACGTCTGAATTCGCCAGCGGAGGGTCGTTCTGAGACAACACCTCGGCGACGATCGTGCGAATCGTGCACTCTTGCTCATCGCAGACCGTCACCATGACGGTGACCGTCCCTGCGGCGTTCAACTCGGGTTCGATGACGAGCGTGGTGTCGTCAATTTCAGCGGTCGCTGGACCATCGACGGAGTCGACGGTGATCTCTTCGGCGGTGCCGTCCTCGTCGAGTTCGACCTCCAGAGTCTGATCTTCGATGACTTCTACCTGCTCGGGCTCGGCCTCTCGGAACGCCAATGTCTCGGGGATCTCCGAACGGAGCCAACCGAGCTGGAACACCGCTACGACGGCACCGGCAACAAACGCGACGAAGGCAAGGGCGCTAAGGATTGGAAGAAGTCGTCGAGAGCGGCCTGCCTTGTTGGGGTCGTAGACCTCCATCTCCATAGCTGCGTATCCCTACCCATCTGGCCGCGCCCATGCGCGCGACACCTAGAGAGTTCAATCGACTGACGATGGCCCAATTTGAGGGTGTAAGGGTTTCTGCCGCCAGCTAGGAGCGATCGCGCAGCAACACCATGCGATCACCGGTGCGGCAATTCTCGGGAGCGACCTCGGCCTGAGGCATGCGGTGGCCGTCTCGAATGATCCCGACCAGCGTCGCACCGCCGGGTATGGCGTCTTCACCATTGACGGTGGCCGGAACCTCTACGAGTTCGATGCCTTCGCCTGCGTTGAGGAGGTCGTCGAGCACGGTCGCCGCCCCAGGATCATGCGACCCGAGGCCGAGCATTCGTCCGATTGCGGCGGTGGCGTCGACGACCTCGTTAGCGCCGCCTTGGCGGAGTAAGTGCAGGTTCTGATGTTCCTTCACGCCGACGGTGATGTGCGCCTTCGGGTTGAGCTCCCGAGCGGTCAGTGTGATCAAGACCGCGGTGTCGTCTCGGTTTGGCGCGACCACGATGTGCCCAGCCGACGCGATACCCGCCTGTTCGAGGACCTCGATATCGCTGGCGTCGCCAACGACGCCAACAAATCCCCGGCGTGTTCCGTCTTCAACGACGTCTTCAGACCGGTCGACAACCACGATGGAGGCCGGGTCGACGCCTCGGGAGACGAGATCTGTAGCTGCGGCGTGGCCGGTCTCACCGTACCCACAGATGATGGTGTGATCTTTCACGTTTTGTCTCCAACGTTGTTTGGCACGAAGTATGCGGGACTGCTCGGTCAGCACCTCGACGGTCGTCGAAACGACGAGGATGAGGAACATGATGCGTGCCGGGGTGATGAGCAAAATGGTTCCGAGGCGAGCCCCTGGGCTCACCGCCGAAATGTCTCCGTAACCGGTGGTGGTGACCGTTACCGACGCGTAATAGACGGCGTCGAGCAGATCGATCGGGTCGTCGTTGAGGTCGATGTAGCCATCACGAGATATGCGGACAACAACGGCGACGAAGATGACGAGCGCCGCAGCGAGGGCGATGCGCCTCCCAACCGCTGCGTGCGGAGCCAGAGTTCGCCGAGGAATCCGGATGTCGGAGACGTGAGCCACCTCTCGACATTAGTGACTCCCCGATGGCTGATCGTGGAGTGCCAGCTCGGTCTGGCGCGTTAGGTCGCGAGCGCTGGCTCAACGCTGCGACGCAAAGCCATAGAGACTTCCTTCACCGCGAGCACCACGAAGAACTGCAAGACGCTCAGGCCGGCGATTGTGGCACTGCCAGCGGTGCCGAAGTGAAAGCTGATCAATAGTCCGCCGACGACCGACAACATGCCGACGGCAATCGCCACCGCCATGATCGCCGGGATTCGCCTCGCGATGAGCGTTCCCGTTGCTGGCGGACCGACGATCAGTCCGAATACGAGCAGTGTTCCAATGGCTTGAAAGCTTGTCACGATGCTCAGCGTCAAGAGCGACAGCAATACCGTTTGGGTGATCTTTGGCCGCATCCCGAGCGTCTGTGCCTTGTCCCGGTTAAATGTCAAGGCCAGGAATGGCCGGTACATCACCAAGGTGACGAGAACCACGATGACCGCTGCGATCACCTGGTTGCGGATGTCCTCAGTGGTAACGCCGAGAACGTCGCCGAACAGCAAGGCGGTCACCTCTGTGGCGAACGAGCGGACTTGGGAGACGATGATGATCCCGAGCGCCAACATCCCAACGAACAACAATCCAATAGCGGTGTCGTCTCGAACCGTTGTCCGGTTCGAGACCACACTCACCAGTCCGCTCATGATGATGGCAGCGACAAAGGCGCCGATTAGTGGGCTGAACCCTGCGAGAACCGCAACTGCGATCCCGGGGATCACGCCGTGCGCCAGCGCGTCACCCAGGAACGCAAGTCCTCGGAGCACCACCCAGGTGCCGACGATCGATGTTGCAATGACAGCGACGAAGCTGCCGATCAGCGCCCTCTGCATGAACGAGAATTCAAAGGGCTCGATCAGCCACTCCATTGTTCTCGCCTCTTCCGGTTAGCCCAGAGCAGCCGAGATACGGTTTGCATTGGCCCGAACCATCTCGATGTACGTCGCACCCTCAGAGCCTTCCTCACCGAGAGACTCGGTGTAAAGCTCGACGACGTCGACCTCACCAACTTCACCGGCAAGGGCGGAAATGAGTTGGTCAGAAGCCGACACATCACTAAAGATCGCCGGAACACCTTCGTGCTCGATCTCCTCGGCAAGTTCGGCGAGAGCCCCACCACTCGCGCCGTCAACCGTGCTGCCACTTGGGATGACAGTGCCGACAACTTCGAAGTCGTATTGCTCAGCGAAATAGCCGAAGACCTCGTGGTTGGTGATCAGTACACGCTGCTCGTCGGACAGACCAGCGAGCGTCTCGGTTACCTCGGCGTCAAGTGCAACGAGTTCAGCAACGTAGGCATCGGCGTTGGCCTGAACAGCCTCAGCATCGAGGCCATCGACGGTCGCAAGGAGAAATGCGGTGATGCCTTCGACGGCGTCAGCCATACGAACTGGATCGGTGAAGAAGTGTGGGTCGGCGCCACCCTCTTCGTGACCATGCTCGTCACCTTCTTCCTCGTCGTCGTGCTCTTCGCCCTCTTCTTCGTCATCGTGCTCTTCGCCTTCTTCTTCGTCATCGTGCTCTTCGCCTTCTTCTTCGTCGTCGTGGACGTCGCCTTCAGCGAATTCGATCGTCGAAACTTCGTCGATCGCGTGGAACACATTGACGCCGTCGTCGGTCGCAGCTTCGATGACGTCCCAGATGCCCTCTTCGAAGAAGGCGCCGTTGATGACTAGTGCGTCAGCGTCGCCAACGAGTGCAACCTGCTGAGCGGAAGCTTGGAAGTCGTGCGGGTCAGCGCCGACCGGCATGATCGTCTCGACGTTGGCGA
>CAZTDG010000163.1:0-6572 GCA_964612655.1 uncultured Acidimicrobiales bacterium
CCGGCGGCTGTTGGCAGGGGTGTCAAATCAGCCGTTGTCCGCGTGTTCAGGATGCTTCCGCGGGCGCACCGGATACTCAATAGGGAGGTTTGTGCTCACCACGACTGACCCCTCACGACTGAGAAGTAGTGCCCGGGACGGGATTTGAACCCGTACGGAGGTTGCCCTCCAGGGGGGTTTAAGCCCCCCGCGTCTGCCAGTTTCGCCACCCGGGCAAGGGTCATAACCCTACCGATCAACATTACGACCGCACGGGGGCTCCTCGGGCGACTACTCTTCAAACCATGCCGGTGCTGTTGCTGAATGCGTCCTATGAGCCGCTTCGCATTATCAGCTGGCAGCGAGCCATCTGCTTACAACTCGCCGATCGAGCAGATTTGATCGCCGAGGCGCCCGAACGCAAGCTTCGGGCCGCGGGAGGCGCGGAGTTTCCCTTTCCTTCGGTTATTCGTCTCCGCGAGATGGTGATCGTGCCATTTCAGCGAGGGACACCGCCGATAACGCGTCGTGCTCTCGCAGCTCGAGACGGTGGTGTGTGCCAAAAGGCTGGCTGCGAACGCCGTGGAGCCACGATGGACCACATCATTGCGAAGTCTCGCCAAGGACAGCACACGTGGAACAACGTGGTCCTAATGTGCGAAGCGCACAATAACCAGAAGGGTGATCGGACCCTCGAAGAGCTCGGGTGGAGCCTCAAGAAGCGGCCGGTCGCTCCCAAGCAGCGGTCGTTGCTACTCAATCGGCGCGATGCAGCACCGCAGTGGCTGCCGTGGTTGGGCGACGATATCGACGAGGGCTTCGAAGCTGCCTCGTAAGCGTTGGGAAACCTAAGAGATTTCTTATCAATATTGGGGACGCGCAGGGCTAAGTTTCGTCTGGACTGGGCCGATCGGCCTATATGCGAAAAACGAGTTGCTTGGCGGCCTTTGGTATTGCGGGTTTTTTGGCGAGTGGCTGTTCTTTGGGATCGCCCGTATCGGTGGCGAATCGTCCTCTAGCCGAACAGCTAGAGGAACGAAACGCTCAGATACAGGTGGAAGAGACGCCCGAAGCGATTGCCTTCACCGATACGTGGGAGTCCGGAACGTTCCTACGTTTGGACGTGGCCAGCGGTGAACAGCCAATTCTTCGGTCCGGCCCTGGGCCGAGCTTCGAAGAAGCAGCTCGCATCGAATCCGGAGCTGAAGTGCTCGCAACAGGAAATCAGACCGGTGAATGGATTCACGTTCTGTACTCCGCGTTCGAAGGCTGGATCCACACCGATCAGATCGATATCGCTATTGAGCGAACCGCCCCTCCAATCGAGGAAAGCCGTCGAGACACCATCACCTACATCATCGCTAGCGAGTTCGGTGGGCTCAATGTTCGTTCCGGCCCCGGAACCCAGCACGACCTCCTTCTCGGCACATCCAACGGCGACGAGGTGCGAGGCACCGGCAACATCGAAAATGGTTGGGTCGAAGTAATCGTGGAAGGTACTACCGGCTGGGTAGCGGGACGCCATGTCCAGCTACTCGACGGTACGAGTCCCGTATCGGCCCCGGCAGCTACCGCTGCGCCACGACGTCGAGCTCCTGCACCAGCTCCCGCACCGGCGACTGCGCCGCCTACTTCTGAAGGTGCCGAGGGGGAGGGCGCCGACGGTGATGGACCCGCAGGTGAGGGAGATGCCGCCGAAGAAGACGCACCACGACAACGTGGCGGTGATGAGGAGACCGAAGCCCCAGCCGGCAACGGTGCTGCAGAAGAAGCTCCAGCAGCATCAGACGCTCCGGAGCCGACCGAGGCTCCGCCAGCGACTCAGGCGCCTGCAGCTACCGAAGCGCCAGCGCCAGCGGCTACCGAGGCGCCAGCGCCCGCTGAAGCTGCTCCCGCTCCCGCTGAGCCACCGGCTGCTGCAGAATAGATTTCGCTAGGTTCCGTACCGAGCGACGCCTTCGCCATAGGTGTCGGTGAAGAGCTGCAACACCTCACCAGGCTCGGCGTGGCGTTGTGTCTCAAACTTTGAGTACAACATCTCGCCATCAACAATGACGTCAAAGATGCCCTTGGCACCACCGATGACGGTGGTTTCGCCGATGATGTGCTGGTAGTTGGTGAGAAGGTCGGTGATCGCGCTCACGGCGTGATTCGAATAGTCTCAACTTACGCAGTACTCGATGCTGATCTTGTGCACGGTCACTCCTGTGCTCGGTGAACGATCCCGAGCTTAGCTGCCCGATGGATCAGCGCGTAGACCTCGCCATAGGACTGACGAAAGGGTCGCAGCGAGCTCTGAACCATCCAGTTGTTGCTCGGAGTGCATCCACTGGCCGACCGCGTGTTCAAGTGCTCCCATGATCGCGTGTGCAACGGTGAGGCGATGCGCATGGTCGAGAGCGGTGTCGGCGAACTGCGCTGCGGTGAACTCATAAAACGATGACTGGACGCGATGCAACCGTTCGCTGAACACCGCATCTGTGCGGACCCCTTCGCCGTACATCACGCGAAAACGGTGTGGGTTCTCGGCAAAGAACGAGACGTAGGTACTCACACCGCGCTCAACCTGGTTGCGAGGGCTGGTCCCGGAGGTGACGGTCTCTCGGAGTCGAGATTCGAGATCCTCGGTGGTCTCGACGAGCAACTCGAGAAAGAGATCGTGTTTGGACGCGAAGTGTTGGTAGAGGACCGGTTTGGTTACCCCGGCCGCCTTGGCGATGTCGTTCATCGACGTGGCCGAAAAGCCGTGCTGACCGAACACGGTGCGTGAAGTGTCCAAGAGTTGGGCCCGGCGTGCGTGAGCGTCCAGGCGAGTGGTTTTGTCGTTGGTCATAAAGAGAGATGTCTATTGGTGGTTATCGCCGCCGACGTTGCGTACGGGCGTCTTCTTCGTGGCGTTCAGCGCCCCGCACTGCGTATCCAACCTGAATCGCAATGGCCAAGATGATGCTCGCCACGATTAACGCACCGATGATGACGGTAACCAACCATGGCCGGAAAGACGTAATTAGGCCAACGAAGAAGAAGATGGTCGCGACGCCGTAGAGCAGGTACGCGATGCGTTGCCAAGTAGCGGATTGTCGACGGTACTGTTCGCGCTTTTCGTCGATCGGGTCAGGAGAGGCCACCCGGTCAGGTTAGGCGTCTACCTTCTGATTCGAACGCTGGTTTCGACGACCCTGGCGTTGCGGGCGATGAACCGGCGTACCTTCGGCCGATTCACCACGTTCGACGAGGACACGATCGGCCTCGGTACGGCGTCGCAAGAACTCAATCAGCTGCTCTTCGGTGGGAGAGGTCGTGAGATCGATGATTGGGCGGTTGTCGACTTCTGTCGTATTCAGGTGAGCGGTCGTGGTGAGGTATCCCGCTGGTTCAGTCGTGTCGTTGAGCACGATGACAGCATCGTCGTCGCCAGGAAGGACGATGTCAGGTTGACTTGCCTCAGAGGGATCCTTCGCAGCGGCGGTGGCGTGCTCCGGTTCGTAAATTCCGGTCGGCGGCATCGGGGCTGGTGCTTCGGGGGTAACCGCATTCGCAGGAGCGGCATGAGCGGGCACGTGAATCGAGGTGAGCGGACGCATTCGTGGCCTTCGCCCAGCTGCGTGGGCAGGACCATTGCGCTTCACCGTGGGGCTTGGGGCGGGTGGCATCGCAGCGGGCTCTCGCAGGTCGATGTCTTTGTTGTGGGCGCCGTCCTTGTAGGAAAACGCATCTTCGTCTTTCCTGCGGGTCTTCTCGCGCAACATGGTGTGCATTGCGATGTCGGCTAGCGCAATGGCAATGACGAGATCGCCAAGCGATACCACGACGTTAAAGATCGGCACCGGAACCACATCGCCGAAGAAGGTGAAGGATGTGGCGGTTGCCGTTGACTCCCGGGTGCCTTCGATCAGCGGATTGCCCGACGCGTCGACTTCGCCGACAGAAATCAGTGCTCGTTCAGAGACCGGAACCGCTTGATTGGCGATCATTGGGGTGATGTTCATCAACATGCCGATCAGGAGCACGACCATTCCGGTGAAGTGAAGGTTCCGGATCCCGAAGTAGGCAAAGCAGCCGTAGGCGACCAGCATCCACCACACGGGTTGACTGGGTCCGATGAACGTGACGATGAGTACGCCGCTGATGCCGGCAGCAAGCCAGCCGGCTTTGTTGAGGGTGGTCGTCGTGAAGGCGCGAAAGCGACCGCCACGTGCTCGGCCGATCGCCGCGCCGACCATGAAGGCAAAGATGGAGAGGAGCACGTCGGAAAGGCTAGTGCGCCTCGCGCGGCTAGTGGGGACAATCGCGCGTTACGCGCGAGATTCGTTCGAATTGGGGGTGCTCGTCAGAGTCCTGAATTCTGGGCGGAGCCGGTGAGTTCGTCGCCAGATAGGTCGAACAGCACGCACGTGACCCGACGATGGCGTCCAACCTCGTGTTCGAACGTTGCTTCCGTTGGATGAATGAATCCAATCTCATAGCGAGAGAGCTCATAGTCCAGTCCAACGAAGTCGGAGAACGCGGTGTAACACAGCTCCGTGCTCCACTCATCCATCGCCACGTCACCTGGGAAGGGGGCGCCATTGGGTGCTGGGAACTCTGCCTCGAAGAACACTTCGCGCTGGTGTGGCTGCTCGCAGCCGACGGTGGCGGTCAACTCGATTCGCCGCTCGCGCTCGTCATCAAACCACGAACCCTCGTTGTAACACTGGCCCGCTCGGAGGTCGAAAGGGTTCAGTGGAGCTCCGATAACGACTGGTGGGCCTTCAGGTTCTGCTGGCTCGCCGGACGCGTCGGTGTCCGGTGTGATTTCGTTCGGTACCTCGCCATCGCTTTGGGCAGCCCCGTCCGGGGACGAACTGCACGCCCCTAAAAACACAGCCATCGCGATAGCCAGCAGAAGTAGTCTGCGGAATCCCACGCCGCAGAAACTAGCAATCTTCGCGGCGGCTCAGTTAGCCAGCAGGTAGGAATCGATCAATTTTTTCGAACGACGCACCCATCAACAGAACGACGGGAACGATCCCGATGGCGATCGATGGCCATCGTCGCCAACGTTGCGCTAGCTCTTTGAATCCAACGTAGGCAACCATCGCAGCGAGCCCCCACAGGATCGCAGGACGTAGTGCGTCTTGGTCACCGTTGAGGCCTTCGTCGAGAGAGACTTCGTTAGCAAATGCCGCTGCCAGGGGAGGCTCGGTCGGGTCACCAGCGCCAGCGGCGCCCGCAACTTCGTCGTCTTGTTCACCGGCAGCTTCAGCCTCAAGAGCTTCGAGGTCTTCACCTGCGAATTCGAGATCGTCGGTGACATCGAAGTCTGCTGGCGGCGGTGGTGCATCAACTGGGGCGCTGATGAGCTCAGCTGCGACAATGATGCGCAGGCGAGCGGAGAACTTTGGATGGCAGGCGGTAAGGGTCAGGCGATTGTCGCCAAAGTCGCCGAGCACCCAGGTAGCGCTTGGAGGAACGATGATGTGGCCGACTTCGTCAGCATTGTCCGGCAGGACGAAGTCTGGCCCTAGGGAGCCTCGAATCTCATCGCCGAAGGCTTCGGCTGCTGACATCACCCGGTAGGTGTGTTCGCCCTGCACAGTTGTGACGGTGAACTCGGTGCCTGGCAGGAGTTCGTCGATGCGGTTGAAGGGTGCGCCGTACGTTGTGCGATGGCCAGCGATGCCCGAATTGCCCTCTTGGCCAGGGAAGACGGTTGCCCGGTAGTGTCCCGGACCGTTGCGAAGGTCTTCGACTTGCACGCCTTCGACGACAACCTTTGAGACCTCGATATTTGGGATTTCGATTCGGGCGACGGCCTCGCCGCCTTCGCGGAACAGTGCTTCGGCCAGTTCTTGATCCGCCACCGGGATGGTTCCACCAGCGGCAGGGATGGTCGTTGTGGTGGTGGTCGTGGTGTCAGGGGCCGCCGTCGTCTCGACCGGGGCGACCGTCGTGCTGGTCGTGGTGGTGATGGTCGGGAAATCGATCTCGACATCATTGAGGAGCGAATCGAAGTCGTCGCCCAGTGAATTTTGCGCCGAAGCTTCTTGCAACCCGGTTCCCCAGAGCTGGTAGCCCACGAAAAGAAGCACCACGATTCCCGTGGTGATGAAGAAGCGTCCTATACCGCCAAGAAAACGAGCAGCCATGATGAGAAAAGTATCGGATTTCGAGGGATGGAGTTAATGACCAGGGTCAAAGAATCGCTTAAGGCTACCCACGTGCAAACACTCTGAGGTGTCGCCTCTCGCGCTCACCGCCCTTTAGCGATCAGAAATTGTTGAGAATTCACCAAGAAGGTGGCCGCAAACCCCGTAGATCGGTGTGATTGGACTGATCAGCGCTAGCGTTCGGATGTGCCGCAATCGCAAGCTGTCGAGATTCGTGACGCCGTCGTCATGCTGGGGCGATTCCCCGCTCTCGCCGGGACCACCGTTTCAATAGAACGCGGCGAGTCGGTGCTCCTTCGTGGCCCTAACGGTGCTGGCAAATCCACATTGTTGCGACTCTGTGCCGGGCTGCTTCGCCCGGCCCGCGGGGTGGCACAGGTATTGGGTATCGATTTGATGAAGGATCGCCGAGCGGTACGGCATCGAATTGGATATGTAGGGCAC
>CAZTDG010000164.1:0-6550 GCA_964612655.1 uncultured Acidimicrobiales bacterium
GACTTCGCCGAGGGAGTCTCGGAGCGGCGGTATCAACCATGGCGAGCCAAGTTCGCGCGCGACCGTGTCGTTGGCATCCCCGATGGAAGCAATGACCTCATCGAATGACGTTGCTAGCGGAATGAGTTCCTCGGTGGCGATTCCGCCGCGGCCGTCGGAGAGTTCACTCGCAGATGTTGACTCGACCAAGCGCTCCGCGTCGGCAAGAAGCTCCAACATGGTCGAGTTCGTCCTCTGCATGGCCCCGATGTTCGGGCCCGCGAGCGGGGTCCATCGCAGCAGCGAGAGGGGCAGCGAACCGAGACTCCTATCGACCGTCTCTAAATCGTGGCGAGCCGAGCGCGCAGTGGTCGCAAGCGCATCGATGTCGCCGGCGCGTCCGGCTGCACTGGTGGTGTTCGAAAGCGCTTGCACTTGGGCAATCTGTTCACGAAGTTCGACCGACTGCAGTGCAGCCCAAGTGATCAATCCAGCACATGATGTGGCGATCAACGTGGCTGCCACAACTCGGAACTTCAGGTGAGTGTGTCCCGGTACGACGAAGTCTCTAGTGCCAATGGCGATGTCCAATAGGCCTGCGATCAGAAGCACCCCGGAGATCGCTGCTGAGAGCCCCGGCCTAGCGAAGTCGTGGAGGGAGAACGCCACCAGGGTGCTGCAGAACGAAGCAACAATTGCCAGCGTCCTCGTTGTCGGATCGGGCGCGTTCCATCCTCGATTGCGAAGTCCACAAGACCGGAAGCTAGCAATCGCAAGGACGCCGAGCGCTCCGCCAGCCGCCAGCGCGATTGGAGTCCCGGCGAGGGCTCCGACTGCAGCGACGGCGAGCCAAACCCACACGCGTGTCCGGGCGAGAACTTGAGCGAAAGCAGTCGCACCGGCGACCGACCATGCCATGTCGGCGATGGCGATCCCGACCGGGCCGGTGCCTGCAACCAATGCGATGATGACTGCGGGCGCCGTCAGCAAGAGTGAATCGGAACTCGATTGACGGAGTCGTCGCGCCGTCATCTTTGCACCGGACGTCATCATCAACCCAGGAGCAGGGACAGGACGTTCTGGGCAACAGGTTCATGTTGACGCCGAAGGAAGACAACCGGGGCTACGCCCAAAAGGCGCGGTGCGAGCGCGACCAGCGAGATGTTCTTGGCCGCGAGGCCGATAGCCACGCCAGCTGCCGTTCCATTCGGCCCAAAGCCCAAAGTCAACGCCGTAGTGGAAAGGACCGAGACCGCTGCGCTCACCGCCGCGACACCGACCAGAACGTCATCGCGTTTCGACATGATGTACAGCTGGCCGATCGGTCCAGCACCCAGGTTCACGATTTGTGCGAGAACAAGAATGACAACGATGGGTTGTGCGGCCTCGAATCCATCGCCAAGGCGCGACAATATCGGTGCGCTGGCTAGAACCAAGCCAACGCCCGTGGCGATCGCGGCAACGAGCATCCACAGTGAAACTGTTCGCGCCGTGGTCTCGAGTGGTCCGAGCCTGTCCGCCGCGTGCAACCTGGAGAAGGTGGGTGAGGTAATCGTGCTGCTCAGAACGAGGAGAAGGCTGAAAGGCAAGACGAGCTGCCACGCCACGCCGTAGATACCCACGACAGCAGTACCGGCGATTGCCCCAAGAATGATTCGGTCGCTCCACGACAGTGCCACGTTGAGTCCGTTCGACACCATGAGGCGCATCGCTGCTTGCCGATAGTTGCCAAAGTCGGCCGAGTCATCGAGCGCACTTGCATTGATGAGGGCGAACACCTGACGCCAGGTGAAGCCAGCAACCAGTGTGGAGGTCACCAACATCGCGAGCATGGGTGAATTGGGGACGGAATCGAAGCGGACGGACACCGCGACGATTGCTAGCGCAGGAGCGAACACTGCCAGATATCGGTACAGGACCGACGTCAGCAATCGATCCGCTGACCGCAGAAGCGAACCGCCCGTTGTCACGAGATTCATCGTGACCAGGGTCGGTACAGCAAGCCATATCTCGATGGTGGAGCTAAGTGCGGCAGGGCGGAAGGCGATCGCCACCGCTCCAAGCCCAGCTAGTGTGAGCAGACTCGCGATGACCGAGCCAGCGACAACAGCGCGATACATCGTGCGAACAACTGAGGCGAACCGTTCGTTATCGCTATCCGACCATGCGGGGCTGGCGTCGCGAAGAGATAGTTGTTCTGTGCCCAACCGTCCGAAGGTTCCCACCAACGTGACGATTGACAGGCCGATGAAGAACGCGCCGATCTGCGTGTCCGGTAGCCACCGGGCGCTGAGGAGCGCGAAAAGGCCCTGGGAACCCGCTCCCGCACCCATGGCGACGGCAATGCCGACAAAGGCGGTGGAAGCACGGGCCGGCCGTTGCTTGGTGGGCGAGATGGTCATTGTCTAGGCAGCCTCGATGAGCTGCACGTCGGGTGTCTCGTACCCGAAGTTCTCAAAGTCTTCGGCGTAGGAATCGACCCCCCATTGCACAACATCGGCCGGCAGAGGGCGTCGTCGACCCGCATGGGAGTTGACGCGAGGGAGACGATGGGTTGGCAAACCGTACGCGGTCATGAGCGCGGGGAAGTCGTCGTTTAGGGACTCGAGTCGCAATATGTCGATCCTCCCTTGCTCGGCACCTTCGAGGAACGAAGACTGGGTTTGGAGGTGGCAACGGAAGTCGTCGAACATCCGGCGCATCGGCATGGACCGTAGGCGCAACAGTGCCCGCGGCGGGATGCGTCCGTGGAACCGGTAGCTGAGTTCGCTTCGGAGCCGCGCGATCGGATCTCGCACGATCGCGAACATGCGGTAGTCGTCGGGGACTCGCCCACCAAAGACGTGGTCTCGATAGTGGTGATAGGAGTAGTGGTCCGCTGCTCGAGGTAACCCACTTTCGAAATCATTCTTGAAGAGGTGCAACTCCGATCGATCGTCGTGATCGAGCTGATGAAGGTCGAGGAACCATCGTTCGACCGACTGGCCAGCGTTCTTGGGAATGTGAATGAAGCACACCTTGGTCTTGTGATCGATCACTGTGACCCCACCTTTCGTCGGTCGGATGTACGGGCCAGAACAAAACGTGCTGGGGCTGTGCAGAGCGCAACAAGGAATCGGTTTCGCCCCGCCATCTTGGTCGTCCACCGCTTGTCAGGTTTCACAACCGTCGGACCGGTCTTGAACCGTGAGGGATTTCCGCTGATGGTGTGTTGGACCGAGACCTGCGCCGTACGCTCGTCGAGCCATTGCGCCTCCGGAAACCGGATCTGGTATCTCTCGCACAGAGATTCGACCGTGGCTTTGGGATCTTCGACAAAGTCTTCGTACGCCAGCCGGTCGTACGGTACCGACCGAAGAAAGAGCGGGACAAGATTAAAGATCGTCCAGTAGAGCGAGCTACGCAACGGGCCAAAACGTGGGAACATTACGCCGTCGGCGTCGAGGGTGTCGGTCAGTCGACTCCACGAGTACGCAACGGCGCGAGGGTCGCGCGTCAGATGGAGAACTTCGACGTCGAATGAGTCGTCCCCGAGGATATTGATCAGGAACGGAATCGATTTGCTCGAGTCAATGATCAGGGTCTCTGGGCGGTGAGCGGTCGAAGAAATGATTTTGCGAACTTCGTCTACGTCAGCTGCATACCGCTCGCGATATTCATCGGTTCGACCGGTCAGGATCGCCGCGAGCTGCCGAAAGATGGCGGTCGCCCCGACGCGTGAGTCGAACTGGCGAATCTCCTCATGATCGGTGAGAGACCATCCGGATCGATCGAGCACTTGGGTCCAGTACCGGCAGTCGATGACGGGCACCCCGCAACCGCATTGGGTGCCATCTAGGCCACGTGTCCACAAGTAGCGAAGCTCACCTAGGTTCACCGCATCGGAGGTATCGCCGAGAAGGTTGGCCAAGAGTGTCGAACCGCTTCGGCCCCACCCGGCGATGAAGAGCACTCGTCGATTCGTGTCGACGCTGAGGTCATCTGGCTCCGCTGTTCGGGGCTCGGTATTTGCAACGGCAGTACTCACGCGGCTGCCTCCGTAGCTTGGGTCGTTGTGGCCGATGTTGTGATGTCGATCGGTATGCCAGCCGCTCGCGCATATATCTGCACGGAACGCTCAACCAAGGCGTCGGGCGAGTAGAGGCCTTCGGCCCGGCCCCGGGCTGCGTTGCGTTCACGTTGTACGAGGAGTTGGTCGTCGAACCGGGCGGCTGCTGCACTCACAAGCTCGGCGATGTTCTCCACTACGGTTCCGGCCGGTTCGTGTGGCAGGTCCGAGATCGCTTCGGTCATCCCCGCTACATCGGTTGCCAGCACCGATCGACCGCAAGCAAGTGCTTCGATCGTCACGAGCGACATCGCTTCCCATCGGGAAGGTTGGACGGCAAACTCGCTCCCGCGTATCCAGCCCTGGACATCTGTGCTCGCGCCAACGAAGTGGACGTTGCCTTCTCTGTGCGGGTAAGCGGTGAGCTCGGGATGGCCATCGCCGACGATGACGAGGTTGTGAGAAGACGTCGCCATCTGCGACTGCCATTCCCTGGCGAGGTCCAGCTGTCCCTTTTGTTTGGAGATCCTGCCGACGCAGACGACGTAGGGCTGAAGCGCCTTGGCAGCCTCAGGTATCGGACCCGTTGGGCTAAAGCGGTCGAGGTCGATGGCAGATCCAATCGTGTCGACCGGTACCTGAAGCTTGAGCCGCTCAGCACCACTCGCTGACGCAGCGTCTGAGACGCACGCGACCTGTGCAAATCCGTTCACCATGGCTCGCTCGAGGGGAGCGGAGACCGCTCTGCGCTCGAAGCCCCAGGCGTGAGGCGTGTACACGACTGGCGTCGATGCAGGGGCGAGTCGCATCGAGACGCCAGAGAAGAAGGAGTGCACATGCACTACGTCTGCTTCGAACCGACTCGCGAGATCGTTTACCGCATGTCCGGCCCGGAGCAAGGATTTTGGCGACCGTCTCGATATTGAAAGATCCGTAGCCCACCTCGGATCGGAGTTTGGCTGCGACGGCCCGATGACACGACTGTCGTGTCCTTGCCGACGCTGGTTGGCCGAGAGGAAGTTGACGTAGTTGGGTACGCCGTGACTCGGTGGTTCGTAGAAGTGGAGAATTCTCATGGTGCTCAGCCCCCGCGGCTGGTGTTGTTTGCTAGGTGTTGGGTCGGTAGGCGAGTAGTGGTTGCTGATGCGTCAGTGATGCGTCGACCGATGTGTTCGTGGCATCCCCGGTGAACTCGGTGGGGTCTCGCAGGTCCAGGTCTGACCCCTTCATGCGTGCTCGGGCAGAGATCGCAAAGGCGACCGCTGTAATGAAGAACAGGTGACGCCAGTGATGGGAGTGGATCACCGTCGAGACCGCCATGGTTCCAGCGAGAGCGGCACTAGTAATTGCGGCGAACCGAGGCATATCGGTTCTGGCGAAGAGCGCACGACCCATTGCCACGGTGGGCACGGCAACGACGAGGATGGCAGCGGCGAGCCCCGCGTCTACCGCCTTGCCGAGGAAGAGGTTGTGGGGGTTGAGACCGGCTTGCCGGGCGAAGGCTTGGATCCCGTTGCCAAACGGATTGTCAACGACGTATGCCCACGCATTGAAGTTGGTCGCGAATCGCTCGGTGTCGTAGGCCTGCAATCCGAGACGGTCCGTGTTTACGAGACCGGAGGCCTCGATGAGATCAGATGTGACCGGTCCCGACGCCGAACCCCAAAGAAGAGCCGCCACGCCGAGGACACCGGTCATGCCGACAACTGCGATCGCGGCTTGTGAATAGGTGATTCGTTCCCTCACGAACATGGCAGCACCAAGCACAAACAATGCAACGGCAAACGCGACGTACGCGCCGCGCGAGAACGTGAGCATCAGTAGAACGGTGCACGGAATCGCCGCGACCTTGGCGAAAGGAATTTTTACGATCTCGTTTCGCACCAGGAGCAGAAGGATCGGCATGACGAGGAATGGCCCGAGAACGTTCGGGTCCTTAAAGAGGCCTCGGACGCGGCTTCTGAACTCATCTCGAAAGAAGATGTCAGGAACGCGTCCAACGACTCGTAGGACGAGGAAGGTACTGGAGACGATGACCGCGCCGAGGACTACACCGGTGAAGAACGAACGAATGGCGTTGCGATCTGTAGAGAATTTCGCGAACAGTGCCACGCACGCCAGCACGAGGTATCCCTCAATGAGGATGTCACGAACAATTCGCGCGTCGAGGGCATAGCCATTTGCTTGACCGATGAGTTGCGAGATCACGCTCATCGCGACGTAGGCGAGGCCAAGCCCAGCACCGAGCGCGGGGATTCGAAGCCGTTGCCCCACCAGCCAGATGGTTGAGAGTCCAACGAGCAGAAGGTCAACCGGTGCCGGTTCAATTACCACGACCGAACTGAGAAGTCCGCAGAGCAGCAGAGGGCGATCGAATGGCACCGCTCGACGGGAGCTCGCCGTTGAGGTGAGTCTCATCAGGCTTGTACTAGGGGTAGGTAGTGGTCGTCGAAGGCCTTGGATCCGTAGCGTTGTTCGAAGAGGTTCTGTGCGGCCTCGGTCAGTTCCGAACTGTTCGCTACT
>CAZTDG010000165.1:0-6531 GCA_964612655.1 uncultured Acidimicrobiales bacterium
GGCGGTCATCGATGGCGAGCCTCTACTCGCCGCTCCCGTAGACCGTGTGGGCATCGGAATCCTCGAACAGGCCGGACTCGCTACCGACGTCGCCGATGTGTGCTTTGTTGAAACCTCCGCAGGCTCGATCACCGTGCTCGGCTGCGATGGCGAGGAAGACATCATCAGCCCGCCCGAAGGCGATACCACAGCCTTTGACGCGGCCCGCGGCTGCTTGGAGCAGGCGTTCGCCGGAGGAGTGGGGCCGAGCATCGAATTTCGATTGCCGCAAAGCGGCGACCCCACGCCGTTCTCGACCGACCGACAGATCGCCGGGGTTCCCGTCCGGTTAGCCGACGGTCGTCTCCTCAGCTTTGTCGAACAGGCACGAGAGCCACTTCGAGCATGCGAAGAGTTCGGCGACCTCTTCGCCGAGCCAGCTCCTCAGGGAATCGCAATTTGGGATGGTCCAGGCGAGGCCGAGATCGTCAACATCGACCCTGACCCGGGCGAATTTCAAAGCGGTCGCCGTGGGGCACAGCCCGTGGTTGTTGATGGCCAGATCTGGGCTATTGCGGAAGGGGGCTTGTGGATGATCGGCCTCGATGGAACCAGTGAACTACAGACCCCAGTGGACGGTGCCCTGGAGCTCGGGACGAACACCGTTGATCTCTCGACGTTCGGTTCGAATGCGGCGATCTTGACCCAGGTCGTGGACGGCGTCTTGATCCAACACTTCGTTAGCCCTCGACTTGGGGGGCCTGCACGGGTCCAGCGCCAACTCGCGGTGGCGCGGCCTGACTTCTCCGCCCAGGACTTCCTCCACGTCGACGGAGATGTGGCCATCTTCATCGATGACCGAGGTGCACTTCAGTCCGTCCAGTTTCCCACCGGCCAGCTCCCCGGTCCGTCTTAGCAACCGAGGTAAACGGCCAGCAGCTATCTATTGCAGAGGGATACCGCTGGTGTCGCCTTCTTCACGGGGGCCGAATAGGCGGCGCTCGTCTTCGGAGATAGCAACGTCGTTGATCGACGCTTCTCGACGGCGCATCAAGCCTTGCTCGTCGAACTCCCAGTTTTCGTTGCCGTAGGATCGCCACCACTGGCCATCGCTGTCGAGCGACTCATATTGAAAGCGCACCGCTATGCGGTTTCCGGCGAAGGTCCAGAGATCCTTGCGGAGCGCGTAGTCGAGTTCGCGAGCCCACTTCTGTGCCAGAAAGTCTCGGATCTCCTCGCGGCCCTTCAAGAACACATCGCGATTGCGCCATTCGCTGTCGAGCGAATACGCCCCTGCCACCTTGTCTGGGTCACGGGTGTTCCAGGCTGCTTCGGCGCCGAGCACCTTCTTCCAGGCTGCTTCTTCATCGAAGGGTGGGAACGGAGGGCGAGAGTCAGACATGGAGATTTCCTTAGTAGGTGACGCAGCGGTGTAACCCCGCTCCGATCATCAGCGTTCCCCATGCTTGTCGGGAACGCCGTAAAACGCAACGAACCCCGCCGTAACGGGGCCCGTCAATTCGATTTTGTTGTTGGCTAGACGCCGAGCGAGGCGACTATGCCTCGAGGAAGATGCACTCTCCGGGGCATTCTTCCGCGGACTCGATAACGCTCTCGATGAGGTTGTCGGGTACGCGAGCCATGCCTTCGGAACCGGCAGGGTTATTCGTGCCGTCGAATAGCTTCTCTTCGCCGTAGTTGTCGGCGGTCTCTTTCACGTAGAAGAGGCCGTCGTCCTGGCCGAAGAATACAGCGGGGGCAATCTCTTCGCAGAGGCCATCGCCGGTGCACAAGTCTTGATCGATCCAAACCTTCATTTTGTGGTCGTTCTCCTGGGTGAGGTGTCGCGCCTTCATCATAGAGGCTGCGACTGTGTGATTCGTGGCTTAGTTGGCCACCACCTGCGGTGTAACACTCCTATCGGAGAAACAATTCCGAATGGTTAGGGAAAACTCCGCGTGACTCCTGTCCGCAGAGCTATGGGGTCTGACCAAAACGAGAGTATTCCGGGTAGATTCGTGACGTTGGTAACGCTGCCGAGTAGGCCTTGGCGGCGTCGAATGTCGATGGGTAGCCTGAGCAGCCGTGTCCGAATTCCTTCGTAGCTATTTGGTGGTCGCCATCTTTGGCGGTCTCGGCGTCCTCCTTGTCGGCGTCTTTCTCGGCCTCGGCTCGATCTTTCGGCCCGATAAACCAAACGATCAAAAGACCGAGAACTACGAATCTGGTGTGGAACCAACCGGCGGTATGTGGTCCCAAGCCAATATTCGCTACTACGTGTTCGCTTTGCTCTTCGTTTTGTTCGATGTTGAGGCGGTGTTCATCTTTCCGTGGGCAACTCGCCTTGAAGCCTTCGGACTTTTTGGCCTCGTAGAGATGGCCATTTTCGTATTCATCCTCCTGCTCGGCCTCGTGTATGCGTGGCGGAAGGGAATGCTCAAGTGGGTCTAGTCGAATCGGGCAAGCTCCCCAAGCCTCTTACGGGCTTGTTGAACATGAGCCGCAAATATTCGCTGTGGGTATATCAGTGGGGCCTCGCGTGCTGCGCGCTCGAAATGGGTGCCGCGTTCGCGTCGCCTCGTTACGACGTCATGCGCCTCGGGGTTATCCCGTTCCCCGCAAGCCCGCGCCAAGCTGACCTCGTGGTCATCTCGGGCACGGTCACCGACAAGATGGCTCCGGCCATTCGTCGCCTGTACGAACAAATGCCTGAACCCAAGTACGTCATCTCGATGGGATCGTGCGCCAACTGTGGCGGCCCGTACTGGGATTCCTACTCGGTCACCAAGGGTGTCGATCAGATCGTTCCCGTCGATGTGTACGTTCCCGGCTGCCCGCCGCGCCCCGAAGCTCTCCTCGAGGGCATCGTGATGTTGCAAGAGCGCATCCAGAACGAAGACATGCAAGAACGCTGGACCCAAGAACCAATCGTGGTCGGGGCGTAGCGCATGAGTGACGAAACCGCTGTCGCAGAGACCGACGAAACCGCAGTCGTCGTCGACGAGGTCCGAGATGCCCTCCTCGAGGAGATCTCCGGTGAACTCGGCGACGGCATTGTCGAGAGCTACGTGAAGCCCGGCGACGACATCTGGGTTCGAGTTTCTCGTGAGGCCTGGGTAGAAACCGCTCACGTTCTGCGTGAAGGTATGGGTTTCCGGTTCTTCAACTTCCTCTCCGCTATCGACTGGTTGCCCTCCCCGTTCGGGCGAGACATGGACTCCCAGGTCGACAACACCCTCACTCCGCCCGACTCGGTACCTGACCCAGAGCCGATGGAAACCGGTTACGCCGGCGGCGACACCCGGTTCCAGGTGTTCCTGCGTGTCAACGACATCACCACCGCGCGGGCGATCACGATCAAGACCGATCTTCCCGACGACGACCTCTCTATCGCCACGATCCTGCCCGTGTACCCCGGTGCCAACTGGCACGAGCGCGAGGCCGCCGAGATGTTTGGCATCGACTTCGTCGGTCACCCAAACAAGCGCAAGCTCTACTTGCCAGCCACCTTCGCTGGTAACCCGATGCGCAAGGATTTCCCCTTGCTGTCTCGCCGCATTAAACCATGGCCCGGAATTGTGGACGTTGAGCAAATGCCTGGAGACGACGAGGAGGCTGACGCGTGACCGACCTAACGACCGGAGCGGACAACACCATCAGCACCGCTGAACAGCTCCGCTACATCCATCAACAAGCCGCCGACGCTCGCGTCAACGTCGAGATCGAGACCGAGGGCATGACCCTCAACATCGGTCCGCAGCACCCGGCAACGCACGGAACCCTCCGCATCATCGCCAAGCTCGATGGCGAGCAGGTCGTCGTCGCCGAGCCGGTCATGGGCTACATGCACCGGGGCTATGAAAAGCTCGCCGAGGTTCGCACCTATCCGCAGGTCACCACGCTCATCAACCGGATCGACTGGGTTGGCAGCTTCGCGAACGAAACACCGTTCATCCTCGCAGCTGAAAAGCTGATGGAGATCGAGGCCCCACCTCGAGCCCAATACATCCGCACCATCCTTCATGAGATGAGCCGCATCGCGAACGTGATGCTCGGCATCGGCGATATGGGCGTGCAGATCGGCGCGGTAACGCCGATCTTCTATGCGTTCCGAGATCGCGAGTACGTCCTCAACCAGATCGAAGCGGCAACCGGTGGTCGTTTCCACCCGAACTTCGATCGCATCGGTGGCCTCAAGGACGATCTACCAGCTGGCTGGATCCAAAACACCAAGAACTCGATGGACAAGGTCGTTGAATTTTGCGACACCATCGAAGAGCTGATGTACGGCAACGAGATCTTCCAGGCTCGCACCCGCGGCATCGGCATCATCCCCGCTGACGTCGGCTTGTCCTACGGCCTGTCGGGCGTGAACATCCGTGGCTCGGGCGTCGATTGGGACGTCCGTCGAGACGGCATGCCCAACGGCCTCGTCTACGACCAGATCGACTGGAAGGTCTGGACCCACCCAGACGGCGACAGCTACGCCCGCATGTGGGTACGCCTCCAAGAAGTGCGCGAAGGCGCAAAGATCGTGAACCAACTCCTCGACCAGATCCCAAGTGGTCCGGTCATGGCCAAGGTTCCTCGCATCATCAAGGTGCCCGCAGGCGAAGCCTTCGTCGAGACCGAAAACCCACTCGGTGTCATGGGGTACTACATCGTGTCCAAGGGCGACCTCAATCCGTTCCGGGTCAAGATCCGTTCCGCCTCGTTCAGCAACGTGTCGATCGCGCCGTGGCTGCTCAAGGGCGTCTACGTACCGGACATCATCACGATCCTCGGGTCGCTGTATTTCATCTTGGGGGACATCGACCGATGATCGCACTCGCTTTTTGGATCGAGACGTCCTTCCGTTCCGCCGGTGGCCTCGCAGCCGTGCTGCTCCCCGCAGGTCCGCTGGTCTATCTCTATCTCTTCAAGATGATGAGCTTCATGCAGAGCCGTCTCGGCCCGATGGAAGCTGGTCCGCACGGCTCGATGCAGCTCCTCGCCGAGGTCGGCAAGTTCCTCCAAAAAGAGGACATCTTCCCGCGTCGAGCCGACAAGTTCGTATTCGCCGCCGCACCGTTCGTCGTGCTCGTCAGCGCATTCCTGCTGGTGGTCGTTGTGCCGTTCGGCCCCGACGCCTGGTTCGTGAACCTCGACACCGGCATCTTCTTCGCCCTTGCGGTGTCGTCGATCTCGGTGATCGGCATCCTCATGGCCGGTTGGGCGTCGGCATCGAAGTACTCGATGATCGGTGGCCTTCGTGCCGCCGGACAGCTCATCGCCTACGAGCTTCCCCTCGTGCTTGCGGTTATGGGTGTGGTCATTCAGGCCGGAACCCTCAACTTGCAAGACATCGTCCTCGCCCAAGCTCAAGGCGAGATCTTCGGATGGGGCGGCATCGGCAACCCATTCATCCTCACCCAGTTCCTCGGCTTCGCCATCTTCATGGTCGCGATGCAAGCCGAGCTCACCCAGCCGCCATTCGATATGCCGGTCGCAGAATCCGAGCTCGTTACCGGTTACCTCACCGAGTACTCCGGTATTCGCTTCCTGCTGTTCTTCATCGGCGAGTTCGCCACCGCAGGCGTGTTCGCCATGATCGCCTCGACGCTGTTCCTCGGTGGCTGGTGGGTGCCGGGCATCGACCCAGACTCGAACCTGTTCAACGTCCTCGGCCCAATCGTGATGTTCGCCAAGGTGATCGGCGTGACCTTCTTGGTCTTCTGGTTCCGAATCACCTACCCACGCTTCCGTGAGGACCAGCTCCAGAAGCTGGCATGGAAGGTACTGATCCCGCTGGCACTGCTCAACATCGTGGTGACCGGCATCTTGAAGGTGGTCTTCTAATGGGTCTCGTCCCCGGCATGATCAAGGGCCTCGGCGTCACCGCCAAGGCCGCATACGACACAATCTTTCCCGACGGTCCGCTCAAGCCGCCAAGCCCCACCAAGGGCGCGGTCACGGTCCAATACCCACACGAGAAAGAGACGCCGACGCCTCGTGCTCGTGGCGTGATCGCCCTCCAAGAAGACAACTGCACCGCGTGCATGTTGTGCGCTCGTGAATGCCCGGACTGGTGCATCTACATCGAGGGTCACAAAGAGAAGGCTCCCCCTCGACGCGCTGGCGGAAAGCCTCGCCAGAAGAACAAGCTCGACCGCTTCGACATCGACTTCGCCCTCTGCATGTACTGCGGTATTTGTGTAGAGGTGTGCCCATTCGACGCCCTCTTCTGGAGCCCGGAGTACGAATTCTCCGAACCTCGTATCGCGGATCTGCTTCACGACAAGAGCCGCCTCGCTGAATGGATGGAGACCGTCCCGGACTTCGAGTCCTACGAGGCTGGTTCCGAAGCCAAGGTACGGCAGGTGCCTCGGTGATCGAACTGCTCGCACAGGCCTCGACCGGGGTCGAGTTCAACGTTGCGCAAAACATTGCGTGGGCCATTACGTCCGCGATCATGTTGTTCTCGGCGTTCAAGGTTGTCACCACCGGCAACGTTGTTCACGCCGCGCTGTATTTGGTGATCGTGCTCGCCGGCGCTGCTGCACTGTTCATCTT
>CAZTDG010000166.1:0-4097 GCA_964612655.1 uncultured Acidimicrobiales bacterium
GCGTTGGAAACCGGTGCTGGCGCTGGCGGAACCCACGGTGCTCCCGTTGGAGGCGGAGGTGGCGGGGGTGGCGGCAATACCACCGATGCAGGCACCGCAGGCGCCGCCGTGTGTGTCGAGGGTGCCGTGTTCAGCGTGGCAGCATCGGTGCCACGCAGGCGGTCGAGTTCCTGCTGCACGGTGACCAGTACTTCTTCGAGGGCTTCGATGGTTTGACTATTGGCGCTACTCATAGTCTCAGGATCGTCGAAACACCTGGTCTGTGGTCCTAGGGAAATCCCCCAAATTCCCTTAGGGGGTAGCTCTGGTATGAGCAGCTACGAATAACCCGAAGTGAGCTGCGATCAGTGAGCGCGAAGGTTGCCAGAGGTCTGGCTATGCAGCGACTTCGCATGCGGGTTCAGCCCGACTAGCTCTGCTTCGATGCCCCGGGATGCAAACTTCTCGACTACCGCGTCGAGGGCCATAACCGCTGAGGTATCCCAAATACGGGCGTTCGAGAGATCGATCTCGACGTGCTTGACCTCGACCGAGTTGTAGTCAAACTCCTGCACCAGGCTGTTGGTCGAAGCGAAGAACAACTCGCCATGGACCGCATACAGACGGTTGGTGTTGTCTGGGTCGACCACGCTGGTGACCTTGACCACGTTGGACACGTGGCGGGCAAACACGATCGCCGATGCAATGACACCGACAGCTACGCCGTAGGCCAGGTTGTGAGTAAACACGGTGGTCACAACGGTGAGCAACATGATGACCGACTCGGGGCGAGGGCTCGTGCGAAGTGTCTCTGGCATGATGCTGCGCCAATCGAAGGTTCCGATCGACACCATGATCATCACGGCAACGAGTGCGGCGAGCGGGATGCGAGCTACGAGGTCACCGAGCACGATGATCAAGATCAACAAGAAGATGCCCGACAGCAGCGTCGAGAGTCGACCACGACCGCCCGAGCGGTAGTTGATGATCGACTGGCCGATCATTGCGCAGCCAGCCATTCCACCGAGGAAACCGGTAGCGACGTTGGCGATGCCTTGGCCCTTGGCTTCGGTGTTCTTATCTGAATCGGTGTCGGTGAGATCGTCGAGAAGGCTTGCGGTGAGCAGCGATTCGAGAAGCCCCACAAAGCTCAGCGTCAATGCGAACGGGGTAATGATGCGAAGGGTTTCAAAGGTAAGCGGCACCTCAGGAAGCGCTACCCATGGAAGCGCCGATGGAAGCTCGCCCATATCGCCGACGGTCGGGAGGTCCAAGCCGAGCGAGATGGCGATGCCGCCCAAGACGACGATTGCCACGAGTGGCGAAGGCACGGCCTTGGTGATCCTCGGGAGGCCGTAAATGATCGCCAAGCCTGCGGCGATGAAGAGCAAGTTCATTGGAAGCTGCGAGCGGTTCTCTTCGCTGAGCACGATCTGAGGTACCTGCGCCAAGAAGATGAGGATCGCAAGAGCATTGACGAATCCGACCATCACGGTGCGAGGAACAAATCGCATCAACTCGCCCACACCGAGGACACCGAAGACGAATTGGAAGATGCCGGCCATGATCGTGGCTGCGAACAGGAAGCCAACACCGTGGTCAGCCACTAGGTCAACCACGACGAGGGCCATCGCGCCGGTAGCGGCGGAGATCATGCCCGAGCGGCCGCCCGCGAAGGCGATCACGATGGCGATCGAGAACGACGCGTACAAGCCGACCTGGGGAGCGACGCCAGCAATGATTGAGAAACTAATCGCCTCAGGAATCAACGCGAGTGCGACGACGAGGCCCGACAGAATGTCGGCCTTTGGGTTCGTAGTCCACGAAGCGATGAAGTCGCTCATTCCGCCTGCGGGTGCTGGCGTGGGCGCACTAGTTCCTGTCGACGACATTGGGGCCTTCCGTTGTTCAAGTCGGGCCGGCGGCACAGCGCTACAAGCCAGATCTCCAACGGACAAGGGTACGGACCCTTACATAGGTCGACCGGACATTCCACGTGTCGCAGTGGTCACACCCCCACCGATACAGTCGACGTATGGCCATTCTCGACGACCTCGCCAAGGAGCTCGGCAAGCACACAGCGATGAAAGTGGACCAGGCGGTGCTGTTGCTGTCGTCCGACGAGGGAATTCCACGAGCGAAGATGACCGGCAAGGGAATCCGTCATCATGCACTCTTCGCTGGCCCGGCAGGGCTCTTCTTCTGTGATTTACATGCAACGACCTGGGGCGAGATCTTCTCCGCGGTGTCGAGTGGCGAGATTGAAGTCGACCACTATGAACGCCTCGACGCCGCAGTCGAGGAGGCCATCACGATGGAACGCAACTTTCCTTCGCGAAAGGTGCTCATCGACGGCGAGTACTACACCCTCCCCCGCAACTTCTCGAAGGCATTCGTCGAGATACTCAACCGACCCAAGGGCAAGCGGAAACGCCGCCGATAGTCGCCTCCCTAGCCCAAATTCGCGGCATGCTCAATGGCTATGACCTCCGACCCAATCTATTCGATCGGCACCCCTGGCGTCCCGTGGGGCGACGCTGAACGAACCCAATGGTTCGGTGAGCAGTCGATCAAGCGCAGCTACGAGGACGAGGTTCTAGATGCCCTCGAAGCCCTCGACGAACGGTTCGACGTCATCCAGTACGGCTCCTTGCCGATCGATCCCGAGCGATATCCGTTGCTCGCTGTGCAGATGGCTTCAACCAACCCGGACGCGCGGTGGGTACTGATCACCGGCGGCGTCCACGGCTATGAAACCAGCGGCGTTCAGGGCGCACTCGCGTTTCTCGCCGATCACGCGCTCGACTATCGAGACGATGTGAACCTGCTTGTTGCGCCATGCGTGAGCCCCTGGGGATACGAGACGATCAACCGCTGGAACCCAAAAGCCGTCGACCCGAACCGATCGTTCTACGAGGACAGCCCATCGGAGGAAGCAGCCGAACTGATGGTCCTAGTCGAGCAAAGCGAGCTCGAGTTCCTGATGCACATCGACCTGCACGAGACCACCGACACCGACGAGTCCGAGTTCCGCCCGGCATTGGCTGCACGCGACGGCAAGGACTTTGAGCCGGGCATCATTCCCGACGGGTTCTACACCGTGGGCGACACTGCGAACCCGCAGGAACAATTTCAGGCCGCCATCATCGAAGGCGTCGAATCCGTGACCCACATCGCCCCGCCCGACGAGCGCGGCGAGATCATCGGCGAAACGCCGACCCAACACGGCGTGATCAACTATCCCTTTGCCAAGTGGGGACTGTGCCCGTCGATAACCGGCGCCCGTTTCACTTCAACCACCGAGGTCTACCCCGACAGCGACTCGGCAACTCCGGAGATCTGCATCGCCGCACAAGTGGCAGCCGTGCGCGCAGCACTGGATTTTGTGCTCGACGACTAGCCCGGACGCTAGGTCGATTCGGTTCGTAGTCGCTGCGTCGCAGTTGAGGAACATCGAGACGATGGAGCGCACCACCTCAGGCGCGCCGAAAGCGTGCGCTGTCACGGTGGTAGCGATGGCAAGGGCGTCCCGTCCGACTCCGCGCTCACGGGGATGCACCGATCGACGCGAGCCATCGCGTATTCTCAACGGCCATGCCTACGAACAGTCACATCGCAGAACCTGAACGACGAAGCCACACCACATGGGCCCGTCGTCGAGTGCCCGCCATCTTGGCCACCTTCGCCATGATTGCGCTCACCGTGGTCGGGTTTGCGGCACCGGCCAGTGCGCAGATGGAGGAATATGTGGAGATCCCGCCAGAGATCGTGGTTCCAGAATCTGGCGTGGCCGTGGCCGTAGCGGTCTCCAATCCCGGCGATAATGGCCTCGATATCGAGCTTTCTACCGGCGGCGCGTTTGAGATCGTGACATTCACCGCCCCCGACTGCGTAGCCAGCCAGGCAGCCGACTACTTCGGGCTTACCTGCGAAGCGGCCGAGTTCTGGGAAACCACGGTGGTGCTCGTGCCAACAGCCGAGACGCTCGCGGAGCAATCGGTCGAGGGCACGTTGTTTACGACGCTCAACGCACCGTTCTCGTTCGCTGGGGAGACGCCTCTGATTTGGGAGAACCCGAATCCAGCGCCTGAGCCAGAACCTGAACCCGAAACCGAGCC
>CAZTDG010000166.1:4197-6516 GCA_964612655.1 uncultured Acidimicrobiales bacterium
CGAACCAGCCCCAGAGCCCGAACCAGCCCCAGAGCCCGAACTGCCGCCTGCTCCTGACACCGAGTCCGACTTGCTCTGCGATGGCGAAATCGTCACGGTGAACCTCGCCACAGGCGACATCCCTACCGATGGCAACGACGTCATCTTGGGCACTGATGGCCCTGACATCATCGACGCCGGATTCGGCAACGACATCATCTGTGGCCTCGGCGGCGACGACGTCATCAACGCTGGAAACGGCGCGGACATGGTTCTCGCCGGTCCAGGTGATGACACGGTGCAAGCCGGGCAAGGCCGAGACACGGTCTTGGGCGAAGGCGGCGATGACGTGATCGTCGGCGGCAAGGGCAAGGACACCCTGATCGGTGGCGGCGGCAACGACGACATTCGTGGCAACGACGGCACGGACACCATCGACGGAGGCCTCGGCGACGATGAGCTTCGTGGTGGCCAGAACGCCGATGTGATCACGGGCGGCGCTGGCGCCGACCTACTCGTCGGAGGCATCCGACCCGACACCCTCGACGGTGGCCGAGGAGTCGACAGCTACAACGGCGGAGCCGGAACAGACACCTGTGCCGCCGACCCACAAGGACGCCCGGAGATCGCATCAAGCTGCGAGGAGCAGTAACCGGCCAACGCCGTATCCCGCAAGGCAGATACGGTTCGTTGGTTCTTTTTTCGTTCCGCCTCTGTGTACCGCCCCATGACCCAATTTTAGCACCGTGAGTACCTGCACACAGCTAGCTCCCACAACACATCTGTAGGTGCGAGTTACCGGCGTTACTGGGCGTTCTGTTCGGCGATGAGTTGGTGGATGCGGGAGCGTGCCTTGGCGATGGCGTCCTGTTCGTCTCGGTAGTTTTGGGCTCGTTGATCAACCGCGGGTGGTTGGTCTTGGCCCCAGTGTCCCCGGGTGGTGTCGTTGCCGCGCCAGCCGTTGTCAGGTTCGCAAACGGGTCTGGTATTGGCTACCGAGGTATCACGGGTGTGTGAGTACGGGGTGATGTGGTCGCCGTGAAGCCAGGCGAAGGGTGCATCGCATATCGGGTTTGAACATTTGCCGTTTGAGGTGACGAGTGCGATGTCTTTCATCCATTCGGGGATACTCCGGGTGTCGTAGCTGTCGTGGATGGGTCTTCCCCGTGCCGAGTAGACGGTGTGACGGAACTTGGCGGTGAGCGAAGCGGCCAGACCGTAGAGCGGGTGGATTGGGGTGCCATCGATGAGCTGAGATTTGCTGTCGATATCGGAGCGATCAATCGTTGGGAGATCGTTGGAGGTTGGATCTTCTAGCCAGGCGAGTGTTTCTTCGTAGACACGCTGGCTCATGACGATGTGTACCCGTGGCCGGGATGCGGTTCCGTCGGGGCGGTTAGCGCCGCGACCGGTCAAGTTCAGCAATGCCTGTAGTTGTCGTTTACGAACCGATCGGGTTTCGCCCGTTTGTTGTTCTTCAGCGCGCAGTCGAGCACATTCTGGGGCAAGGTCGCCTTTGAGCGCGGCGCCTTGGAGCGGGTCGAGGAGGAGCGTGACTTTGACCATGCCCCCGAAGACGGTTTGCACGGTCATCCCGGTTTCGGGGTGTTGTTCGTTCGGTTCGGCCCCGTCAGGGTCTGCGCCGAGGAGCCATTCATTGAGCAGGCCTTCGAGGTCACGGAACACGATGGTGGTGAACCAGCCCACGAACATTTCCTGCGAGTCGATCATTTGAAGGTGCACTCGCGGGTTGTCGGCTTTACGAACCAGTTCGATATGGGCGGTACTGATCGCTCCCCTGGCGAACGCTTCGGCAATGATCGGCATGTCGCTGAGCCAATCCGCGATGCGTTGATCAAAGCGAACCGCTCCAGGATCGGCGTTCGACACTGCAGCCACATGGTTAGCGACATTGCGTTGATCAGACAGGCGACCGATGTTGTGGGTTTTGCCAGCCGACACCGCCGAAACACGCACAGCGTCAAGCTTCGCCGTCAAACCTTGCAATCGGGCCAATCGGTCAGAAACGTCCTCGGCAGACAGACACGCAAGCGGTACTTCCAAGCACCCGTCCAAGGCTGTATCAAGCACATCAAGATCCAAGTTCGGTGCAACCACTCCACCAAGAGTCATAGATGAAATTGTATCGAACATTTGTTCGCTCGGCAACTCGGGGACGTGTGACGTGACAAACCAAATATGTCACCGCTGGGTTTTGGAGTCGTCCCAATTCATCGACGTACGCAACGAGACCGTCGATGCCCACAGGCTTTCCTTGCGCGCCCCCGTGGTCTCGCGCCGTGTCTCCGCTGGTTCACCGCGACGTTGCTGTGAGCGGTT
>CAZTDG010000167.1:0-6476 GCA_964612655.1 uncultured Acidimicrobiales bacterium
CCCATGGAACGTTCGTTGGCCAAAGGCCATCGGCGTTCACCTCACCGGTGAGCTGAGCGGCTGGGCCGCACCGAAGGACGTCATCTTGAAGGTGGCCGAGATCCTCACCGTAAAGGGCGGAACCGGTGCCATCGTCGAGTACTTCGGACCCGGCGCCGAGAGCTTGTCGGCTACCGGCAAGGCCACAATCTGCAACATGGGCGCTGAAATTGGTGCAACAACCTCACTGTTCGCTTACGACGACGCCACGAGCCGATACCTCAAGGCCACGGGCCGAGAAGAGATCGATGACGCGGCTCGCAACGTCGCTCACCACCTCCGCGCCGATGACGAGGTGTACGCGAACCCGGGCGAGTACTTCGACCAGGTAATCGAGATCGACCTGAGCACACTCGAACCGCTCATCAACGGTCCGCACACCCCCGACCTCGCACGCCCGCTGAGCAAGCTTGGATCTGAAGCCGAACTCAACGGCTGGCCAAAGGAGATCTCGGCAGCGCTCATCGGTTCGTGCACCAACTCTTCCTATGAGGACATCAGTCGAGCAGCATCGATCGCTCGCGATGCTGCGGCCAAAGGTCTGAAAGCGCGGGTGCAATTCATGGTCACCCCAGGATCCGAAGCCACGATGCGCACGATCGAGCGTGACGGCTTCCTCCAAGACCTTGAAGCGATCGGCGGCGTCGTCCTCGCGAACGCCTGTGGCCCGTGCATTGGCCAGTGGAAGCGCGACGATCGAGAAGGTCTTGAGGGAACACCGAACAGCATCGTCACCTCGTACAACCGCAACTTCCCGAAGCGAAACGACGGCGACGGTGCAACGCTCGCCTTTGTCACCTCCCCGGAGACAACTGTGGCGCTGGCTCTGGCCGGTCGTCTCGACTTCGATCCGAAGACCGACACGCTGACCAACGATGCTGGCGAAGAGGTCAGTCTTTCCGTCGGCGCTGCAATCGAACTCCCTAGTGCTGGTTTCGAAGACGGCACGTCGATGTTCATCGCTCCACCTGAGGATGGAGCCGATATGGAGATCACCGTCTCGCCCACATCGGACCGGCTCCAATTACTCACACCGTTCCCGAAATGGGATGGCAACGATTACGCCGAACTACCGATTCTCGGCAAGGGCGTCGGCAAGGTCACGACCGACCACATTTCGATGGCTGGTCCATGGCTGAAGTACCGAGGACACCTCGAAAACATTTCGGGCAACCTCTACCTCGGCGTCGTAAACGCGTACACCGGAGTCAGCGAAGGCGCGATCGACCCAACCGACGGCGAGACCAAGCCCTACCCCGAGATTGCCAAGAACTTCCACGAACAAGGCATCAACTGGGTCTTCGTCGGTGAAGAGAACGTTGGCGAGGGCTCGAGTCGTGAGCACGCAGCAATGGAACCGCGCTTTCGCGGTTGCCACGCGGTGTTCGCAAAGTCGTTCGCCCGCATCCATGAGACGAACCTGAAGAAGCAAGGCGTCCTCGCGCTCACCTTCGACGATCCGTCCACGTGGGACACGATTGGAGACGGCGACACCATCTCGATCAGCGGCCTGTCCGACCTGGCACCGAACAACCCGGTGACCTGTGTTCTCCACAAGACTGACGGCGAGACCGTGGAATTCACTGCGAACCACACGCTGTCTCAAGATCAGATCGAATGGTTCCACGCCGGCAGCGCTCTGAACCTGATCCGTCAACAAACGGCTCAGTCATAAACTCCAGCTCCCGTGGACCTTCGCCAACTAAACGCACTCGTAGCGGTCTCGGAACATCGCAGTTTCTCGGCCGCTGCGCGTGCGCTGCACACGGTGCAGTCGAATGTTTCGACACACGTCGCGCGCCTCGAGCGCGAGCTCGACGCGATCTTGGTCGATCGACGCACCGGCGAGTTGACTTCAGAAGGTTCAGCGGTCGTCCTTCGAGCGCTGCGAATCAAAGCCGAGCTGCTCGCGATTCCAGCAGATATCTCAGCATTGCGAGACGACATTCAGGGCACGGTGCGTTTCGGCATTATCGGCACGACTGGACGGTGGCTCGTCCCTACCTTGCTCGCAGCGCTCAAGGAGGAGTACCCGGGCGTTCGTCTCGTCGTCGTCGATGCAACAACCACCGGCCTACTCCCCCAACTCCAGAGCGGACAGCTGACTATGGCGGTACTCAACCTGCCGCTCACCGAGCCAGAACTTACGAGCGAGCCGCTTTTCGACGAGGAACGGATTTTGATCGCACCCACCGATCACCCTCTTGCGAAGAAGGAACGCGTCGACCTCAGCGAGTTGGCCGGGCATGAGCTCGTCTTGCCTCCTGTCGGAACCCAGTTTCGCAGCGAGGTGGACCGAGCCGCAGAAGAGATCGGCGTGACGCTTCAACCGGTGGCCGAGCTCGACGGAATGCGGCTTCTCGCATCGCTCGCATTCCAGGGGTATGCGCCAGCGCTCGTCCCGGCATCGGCCGCGCCGTTTGGGACGGGCGACCAATGGTCGATCGTCCACGTCGACGGCATGACGCCGCGCAGCGTGGGCCTTGCATACCGTCGCTGGACCACGCTTCCCGCCCCAGCTCGGGCGGTACAAGAGCTCATTGCCACCGTCGTTACCGAACACGGTGGGAAGCAGTCGGGTCTGAAGATCACGGTGGACTCGCAAGCGTCCAAGGATTAGACGCAGGCAGCGGCGACATTTTTTGCTCAGCCTTTCGCCCGATGCCGAGAACCCCGTAGAATCTCGCCGATGTCTACGACCGAAACCGAGTTGCCGAGCTCCCTTGCGATCGTCCACGGCGACGACGCTAGACGCCGACTCGTCGTGCGAATAGCCGACCACGCAAACGTTGCGCTGACCAGCCTCGATGCTGACCTGATCGCCGACGGCGCTCGACGCGCCCTCGACCTCGGTATCCCGTTCGTATGTGAATTTCGGGCCAACGGCCCTGCCGCGGAGGAAGAACTGGCCGTGACCTTCGCCGTCGGCCATGCCGCGCGGTCACTCACCAACTGCTCTGGCCGAGTGCCATTGATCGCTATTCTCGACGGTGACGCCGTCGCAGGACCATCGCTGCTGCTCGGTCTCTTTGACTTCGTCATCGTCGTCGCCGAGAGCCATGCCTTTGTTAGCGGCCCGACCATGGTCAGCGAGTTCACCGGAGTCGACGTCGACAGGACCGAGCTCGGTGGAACGAACGTGTTGAGCGGCGACGCCGGAATCGCGGCGACGATCGCAGCCGACTTGGAGCAAGCTCACAGCGTGGTTGATGAGTTGCTCGAGTTTCTGCCAGCGAACAATCAAGTTGCTCCTCCGGTGCTACCTACCGCGGATCCGATCACCCGCTCGGTTCCCGAGGCCGCCGACATCATTCCGGAGTCCGCAACGGGCGCCTACGACGTCCGAGATATCGCGACCGTTATCGCCGACGACGGCCACTTCATCGAGATGCGTCAGAGCTTCGCCCCGAACCTGGTGACCGGCTTCGCGTCGATCGGTGGCGTCGCCGTGGGCATCGTGGCGAACCAGCCGATGGCGATCGCTGGAACTCTCGACATTCCGTCTTCTCAGAAGGGTGGCCGCTTCGTCGCGTTCTGCGACGCGTTCAACATGCCGCTCGTGACGCTCGTGGATACCTCTGGCTTCTATCCGGGCAAGGACCTCGAATGGCGCGGAATGATCCGCTACGGGGCGCAGCTCGCGTTCGCGTACGCCCGAGCCACCGTGCCACGAATCAACGTGACCCTCCGCAAGTCCTATGGCGGCGCGTACATCGTGATGGACTCGAAGTACATGGGCAATGACCTCGTGTTTGCGTGGCCGACCGCCGAGATTGCGGTCATGGGTGCCAAAGGGGCGGTAGAGATCCTGCACCGCAAAGCCTCAGCCGATGAGCGTGCCGAGCTAGAGGCTGCCTATGAAGAGCGGCTGCTGAACCCCTACGTAGCTGCCCAACGCGGCTCCGTTGACGCGGTGATCTCGCCCGAGGCCACCCGCAAAGAGGTCGCCGAGAGCCTTCAGCTCCTCGTCAACAAGCGAGAAAAGCTGCCGATCCGCCGGCACGACAACACGCCGCTGTAGCGGCCGGGCTCCGCCCGAAGCGGGCCGCCCCGCCGATCGCTCAATTTGTTATGGCTGGCTGCGGCGAAGAGCCGATGCGAACTTCTGAAGAACACGAGATCTCCGTGGCTCAACTCCGCGCCTTCACAGCCCGATGCTCGTATGCTAAGGGCCATGTCGACGTGACATCTTCTCGTGTCGACGAACCTGACGTTCGCCCCTGACTATGGAGAAACTGTGAGCGAGAGCATCACCATCACCGACAACCGCACCGGCGAATCGGTCGAGATCCCGATCGAGAACGGCGCGATCGATAGCGCCGAATGGCGCAAGTTGCTCCCCGGCGTATGGTTTCTTGATCCAGCCTTCGGCACGACGGCGTCCACCGAGTCTGCAATCACCTACCTCGATGGCGCCAACGGTGTATTGCGGTACCGCGGCTACCCGATCGAGCAGCTCGCAGAGAACTCAACACACCTCGAGTCGGCCTATCTGCTGTTAAACAACCGGCTTCCGAGCGCCGACGAATTGGCGACCTGGAACGACGAAATCACGCACCACACCTACCTGCACGAGAGCTTCCGTCGTCAGATCCACGATGCGTTCCACTACGACGCCCACCCGATGGGGCTGCTGACCTCGAGCGTTGCCGGGTTGTCGACCTTCTACAAAGACGCCAAGGACATCGAAGATCCAGCTAGCCGAATGAAGCAAATCGTTCGGCTCATCGCAAAGATGCCGACGTTGGCCGCATCGGCCTACCGCTTCAACCGCGGCTTGCCGTTCGTGTACCCACGAAACGACCTCGACTACACCTCGAACTTCTTGTCGATGATGTTCTCGATCGCCGAGGACGACTACGAACCAGATCCCGCATTGAAGCGAGCGATGGAAGTTCTCTTCATCCTGCACGCCGATCATGAGCAGAACTGTTCCACGACTACCGCTCGCGTCGTTGGCTCGGCACATGCCGATCCATACGTATCGGTCGCAGCCGCTTGCGCGGCGCTCTATGGCCCACGCCATGGTGGAGCCAACGAGGCCGTGTTGCGCATGCTCGCCGAGATCGGCAGTTACGAGAACGTTCCCGCTTACATGGAACGGGTCAAGAGCGGCGAAGAACGCCTCATGGGCTTTGGCCACCGCGTGTACAAGAACTACGACCCTCGTGCAGCGATCATCAAAGATGCCGCCCACGCTGTATTTAAGGTCACCGGCCAGAACCCACTTCTCGACATCGCACTCAAGCTCGAAGAAGTCGCTCTTGCAGATCCGTACTTCATCGATCGCAAGCTCTACCCCAACGTCGACTTCTATTCCGGGTTGATCTACCAGTCGATGGGCTTCCCGACCGAAATGTTCACCGTGCTCTTCGCCATTCCTCGAACCGTCGGTTGGCTCGCACATTGGAACGAAATGCTCGAGCAGGGTTCTCGTATTGCACGTCCTCGCCAGGCTTACACCGGCGAAGGCGAGCGCAACTACGTACCGGTGGGCGAACGCTAGTCCCGTTCTAAACAGGCGATCCCCACGGGGATCCGCAGTGAATCCCGGCGCGCCTATGCGTGGCACTTCTGAGCGCCTACTCTAAGACCCATGTCTGAGCAGCGATTCTCACGCGCTCGTCGGGGGAAATTCTGGCGTTCACGTACCTTCACCGCGACGGTCGTCGCAGCGGCTATCGCTGCGACCCTTTCGAGCGTCCCGGTCGGGGCCCAAGACCACCCGGCGCCTGCGCAACAGCACGTGCTTGCTCAGCAAGGCGACGACAACCCATTCGAACCTGCACGCACCGACAACCGGCCCAACGAGACCGCAGACCATCAGCGACCACGTGGTGGCCGAACTGGCCGCAACCGCAAGCCTGGCACCTGAATCAGTTACCGCAGGCGTAGAAATCCACGGCGACAACCTCGACCGGATTCAAACCATCGTCGTGGCCTTCGGTGGCGAAGTCACCGGCGTCGTACCTGGCTTCTTCGTCGAAGCGCGGATTCCCGTCGACGAGATCAATACCTTCGCGGACCATCCGGCGATCCGTCGAATCACCCAACTGACCGAGTCCGACGAGGCGTTGAGCGCCCGAACCCAGACAACCGACGTGTCATTGCTGGAGGCGAGCATTCTCGATGCTGTCGGCGTCCGTGCATGGCACGACGCTGGCGAAACCGGCGCTGGACAACGCATTGCCATCGTCGACGTCTTCGACGGTGTCGAACTCGAGCAGGCGATCGCCGAGGGGCGCATTCCTGCGCCTTCAGGGGTGTTCTGCCGTCGTGCGGGCGTCCCATGTGCGATCTCGCAGCGAAACGTCGGTCCACACGGCATTGGCGTCACGGAGATTGCCCACACCGCAGCACCCGACGCCGAGATCTACCTCGCGACCGCGTTGACTCTCGCAGACCTAAGTGCCGCGATCGACTGGTTCGTATCGCAA
>CAZTDG010000168.1:0-6289 GCA_964612655.1 uncultured Acidimicrobiales bacterium
GTTCGCCGTGGCGCTTGAACGCTCCCCGCCGCTCACTACGTTCGCTAACCGAGTTTCTCGGCTGCGCCTCCAAACATCGCGAGCTCAAACTCACACAATGCAAAGGTAGCCCGCAGCTGCGAAGCCGGTGCGGGCGGACGCCGCCTTGCGCAGCAGCCGAGCATCGAGGCCCGCCAGGGCCGGATTGCGACAGCTGGAGGGCGAAGCCCGGGAAGGCAGCCGAGCAAGTCTGATTACGACTTCGTCGCAATCAGACTTGCGTCTCGCAGAAGTAGGTCCAGTCGCCTTTGAATTTGGCGCGCTGGATCGGGGTACGTGAGCGGGGGCTGAGTTCGCCCTCTCGCTGGTACACCTGAATGTGTTGATCGAAGACGCCGGGTTCTCCGAAGACATCGGCCCATGGGCGATCTTCAAGGGTGGTACCGCGGTACTTGATGACGTTATGTAGCGTCTCGACGAGTGATCGGTAGAGCCGACGCACTTCCTGGGTCGACAGCGTGGTCGAGGAGCGGTCGTAGCGCAGTCCGGCGTCGAAGAGCACTTCGTCTGCGTAGATCGAGCCGATGCTGAGCAGTGCCTTGCCGTCGGTTAGGAGCTCTTTGAGCGTCGTCGGGTGGCCTTCGATCAGGTCACGGAAATTCAGCCATGACAGCGGCGTGTCGATCGGATCGACGGCCGGGTCGTTGAGGTCGGGGAACTCCGTCATGACCTCTTCTTTGGAAACGACTGCGAACTCGCCGTCGCCATCGGTGTTTACGTATCGCAACTGGCCGCCTTGGGTGAACGTGATCGCTACCTCGGTGCCAGGTTCTTCTTTATCCTTGTTGGCGTTTCGGCGGAAGATGCCGGTTCCCATTCGCACGACCAAGATGTCCTCGGAGTCGAGCGGGAACAACAAGAACTCGCCTTGGCGCATTACGCCGGCGATCTTCATGCCTTCAAGGGGCGCACCGAAAGACTTGCGGTTCTTGTAGCGAGGCAGCATAGCCATGCCAGCGGCCTCGACATCTTTGATTTTCCGGCCCACTATTTCGCGTTCGAGATCTCGTCTCGTCAGCTCTAGCTCCGGTAATTCCGCTTTCATTCTTGCCCTCCAGGCTCAAGCGCCATGAACGCCTCTGCGGCCGCGTTCTGCTCGGCTTGTTTCTTGGAAGTACCACTCCCACGTCCGACCGTAGTGCCCACAGTGACCGTCGCGTTGAATCGTCGGCCATGATCCGGTCCCGTAAACGACAGTACGTAGCTTGGGACGTCCAAATCCAGTGCCGACGCCCGCTCTTGCAATCGTGTTTTGAAATCACGTTCGCCAGGTGCCGACAGAGCTTGTTCGAACGATTCGTTGAACAGCTCGTTGACCATCTGAGACGCTGTTTCGCGTCCTGCATCGAGGTGAACGGCAGCGATGACCGCTTCCATCGCATCGGCCAATATCGATTCTTTTTCTCGTCCGCCAGACGTTTCTTCCCCGCGACCGACCCGCAAAAATTCACCGATGCCGATGGTCCGGGCGGCTGCTGCCAGGCTTGGGGCGCTGACGATCTCGGCTCTCGCTTTGGCCATGCCGCCCTCGCTCATGTCCGGTGCTTCGCGGAACAGTCTCTCGGTGATCGTCACGCCGAGGATGGAGTCGCCGAGGAACTCCAATCGCTCGTTCGAGGGGTCATTGGCGTTTTCGGCACACCACGAACGGTGCGTGAGGGCATGGGTCAGGAGGGCTGGATCATCGAATCGATGACCCAGCGCTTCATAGAGACTCTCGTAGCCCGGAGAACCCGCGGGCGCTTGGGCGCTATGTTCCAAGGCGACCGACGACGTAGTCGACGGCGTCACGGACGGTTTTGAGATCTTCGAGATCATCGTCTTCGATGCGCATCTCGATGTTTCGCTCGCCGAGTTCCTCTTCGATGGCTTCGACCAGTTCGATGAGTGCCAACGAATCGGCGTCGAGGTCATCTTGGAAGGAGTCACCCTCCCCGATCTCGGACGGTTCGATCTCCAGGATTTCTGCAAGCCGGTTCCGGATGATTCCGAGAACGTCGTCTCGCGTGATGCTTTCAGACACGAAGTACTCCCCTAGCGCGTGAGCCTGACTGTATCCAAAAGTTCTGTGGATTCAGGCGTTGACCGCAGCAGTGATCTTTCCGACGAGGTCAGTTTCGGCCATTTCGGCTGCCACGGAGATTGCGTTCAACATCGCTTCGTCGCCCGAACTGCCGTGGCTGATGATGCATACGCCCTTGGTTCCCAACAGCATGGCGCCGCCGTAGGTGTCGGCGTCGAAACGTTTGTACAGCGGCAGGAGCGCGGGTAGGAGCTGTTCTGAAGCGGCTTGGGCTTCGGGGGTCGACCCGAATGCCTCGACCAGTGCGTTGATGATCTGGCGTGCGCCGCCCTCGAGGGTTTTGAGCGCAACGTTGCCGGTGAAACCGTCGGTCACGATGACATCCACGTCGTCACCCATGAGGTCTCGTCCTTCGACATTGCCGACGAAGGTTGCGCCTTGTGCTGCCCAGTCGACTTCGCTGAGGTGACCGAAGGCTTCCTTCACGAACGGTGTGCCCTTGCCTGCCTCTTCGCCGATCGAGAGCAAACCGACCCGTGGTTCTTCGACACCGAATCGGGTGCGGGCGAACAGTGCCCCCATTTGTCCGAACTGCACCATCCACTCGGGGCGGCATTCGGCGTTGGCGCCTGCGTCCAACAGCACGGTTGGTTCACCGACCGGGCGTGGGATTGGGGTGGCGATTGCGGGCCGGGCCACGCCTTTGATACGGCCGGTTCGCAATAGCGCGGAAGCCATGGTGGCTCCGGTGTTGCCGGCACTGACCATGGCCGAAGCAGTCCCGTCTCGCACGGCCTCGGCGGCGCGCACCAGCGACGAGTCCTTCATCGTTCGAACGCTCGAACCTGGGTCGGCGTCCATCGCGATGACTTCGGAGGCTTCGATTACCTCAATACCGCCGGTATCACCGAGAACGTCTGGCTGCCCGACGAGAACTACGGGGATGCCCCGCTCTTCAATCGCTCGTTGGGCACCCTCAACAATGGCCTTTGGGGCGTTGTCTCCCCCCATTGCATCCACCGCGACGGGCAACATGAGTAGGCCTCTATCAGTCGACTTCGACGGCCTGACGACCGCCGTAGTGGCCGCAGTTGTGACAAACAATGTGTGGACGCTTAGCTACGCCACACTGTGGGCACGTTGAGCGACCACCGGCGCGTACACGCCACGCGGACGCTTTACGGGAGCGGCTCTTGGCCTTGGAAGTCTTTTTCTTTGGAACTGCCATGGTTCACCCTGTAGATCTTGGGAGCTGCGGATTCACGGCGCCGTTCGATCGGGCGCACAAGCCTGACAGCGTAGCGTTATTCCGTCACTCTTCATCAAACGTGAGTGCAGACAATGCTGCCCATCGAGGGTCGATCGCATCCTCTCCCTCATCGTCGCCTTCAGATGCGTCCTCGCCGGTGGTCGGAAAGCGCTCTGGGTCGGCACCTTCACAACTTTCTGCGCACAAGGGCGAGAGCGGCAACGCGAGCAGTAGTTCCTCGCGGAGCGCCTCTCCGAGGTCTGCTCGCTCTCCAACGATTGGGTAGGCGTCGGCGTCTGCATCACTGCTGGAATCGCCCGGGAAGACTTCGGGAAGAAACGAGACCGTGGTGTCGATTTCGATCGGTTCGCCGATGAGGTCGAGGCACCGTCGGCACTCGCCTTCCCAGCGGCTGGAGGCCTGTAGCGAGGCTTCGACGCCGCGCATGGTGGATCGCAGTTCTGCCTGGACGTGGATTTCTGACCCGTCGGGGATCCGGGCGGTTGTTATAGCGAGCCCGTCGGGTACAACCGTCTTGTCGACCGTGATCACGTCGGCACCGTCGAGCGATCGCCGCTTCAGATCTGCAATGTTGTCTCGCCGTAACAGCCGACCGACGTCGATCAACAGCTCCGGCCATGAGGCTTGGGTCACCCCGTCAGGATACGTCCTGGTCGAACAGACCCGATGGCGCCGGATCGGGCTCCGGTGCCGGCTCATCTCGCAGGTCGATGATCGTGGTTCCTTGCAAACGGTTTCGACCGGTCGCCACGACGGTTCGGGTGCGATCCAAGATCCCTTCGAGCGACGCGAGACGAGCGTCGCAGAAGTCTTCGGTTTCACGTCGCATTCGACGGCCTTCAGCCTCGGCGTCAGCAATGATGCGCTTGGCGCGTAGCTCGGCCGATTTCGAGACCTCGGTTCGTTCCACCATTCGCTCTGCTTGAGAGCGGGCCACCGTCATGATTTCTTCGCCCTCGCGCCGCACGCCCGCCAGGTATTCCTCGCGCTCTCGCAAAAGCCATCGGGCTGCCCGCAGTTCCTCGGGTAGCGAGGCGATCGCCTGGTGCAAGAGTTCGAGCACGGGTTCACCGTTGACTCGCAGCGAGTTGGAGAGGGGCATGGGCGGTGATTGCTCGATCATCTCGATGACTTCGCTCAAGATGCTCTCGACCTCGGGCGCGTGGTGGGTCGGCGCGTCCTCTTCTCGCTGGATGATGCGAGGAGGGTCGGGGAGGTTGTGGTTGTAACGCACGGTCTCGGTCATGAGCTGAACTTTTCTCGTAGGACCCGCAGCGCGGGTTCAGGGACCATCGAAGAAACATCTCCGCCGTATCTCGCGATCTCACGGATCAACCGTGACGCGAGGAACGAACGAGATGACGCAGAAGGAATAAACAGCGTGTGCACGCCGGAAATGGCCTGGTTCATCTGAGCCATTTGCAGTTCGGACTCGAAGTCGGACACTGCTCGGAGGCCCTTGACAATGAAGTCGGCTTCCAGTTCTTGGGCGAGATCGACCACCAGCGACGAGAACATCGTGATCGAAACATTGGGGAGATGCGCAAAGGTCTCCGTCAGGATCGCATCACGTTCGTCGAGGCTGAGCAACGGAGTGCTCTTGCTCGGGTTGCGCATCGCCGCCACGATGACGTTGTCGAATAGTCGAGCAGCTGTCTCGACGATCTCGACATGGCCGTTGTGCACCGGGTCAAACGAACCCGGATACAACACGACCGTCACTGGGCGGTTCCTTGTCTGGCGAACACGGTCACCACGGTAGTCCCGTACGTCTTCTCGCGAACGACATCCCACGATGGATGTTCGTCGACGACCTCGCCGGCTTCGGCGACAACCCACCGTGCCTCGAGCTGATCGAGCAGGGTTTCCCAGCTCTCATCGTTGTAGGGAGGGTCGGCGAGAACAACGTCGAAACGGTTCTCGTTTCGCTCTACCCACTCCAGGACGTCGGCCTGAATAACCGTTGATCGATCGGCGTAACCGAGCGAGTCCAGGTTGTCTCGAATGCACTCGACGGCACGTCGATCCTTCTCTACGAAGGTGCAGTGTGTAGCTCCACGGCTGAGCGCTTCGATACCGAGCGCACCGCATCCCGCATAGAGATCGAGGGCGTCCAGCTCACCGGTCGCGCCAAGGCTGAACAACATGTTGAAGATGGACTCTCGGACACGATCCGAGGTGGGGCGTGTGCGAGTTCCTTCGGGGGCGACGATGGTTCGGCCGCGGGCGTCGCCCGCTACAACTCTCATCAGTGGACCTCCTCTGGTCCGAATTGAATGTCCCATCTATCGAGACAGTCTTCACATCGGTATGGAATGACCGTGCCTGGAGAAAAACCGCCCTCGGGCTCACGCGGCAGCCGATGACAGGTCCCTAAGCAGTCGACACACTCAATGGTGAGTGGCACCTCGAAAGTCATTATGGGAACGTTACCGCGCTCCAAAGCCCAGGGGAGAGACACCCAGCCGCCGATCCACCCAAATTGGGAATTTGACGCCAAATAGCTAGTTCTGCGTGCCAAGCCTCACCCGACGGGTAGACGTTCAACCCTTGCGGAGGAACTCGGTGTCGGTTCTGCCGAGCATGATGTCGACGTCGTCGGCGAGCGAGTCGAGGCTCGGGTCGTTGGCATCGAGTAACTGAATTGCTACCTCTCGGGCGAGCACCACGGTGTCTTTGTCTCGCCGTAGCGACGCCAAGCGCAGATCATTTTGACCCTTTTGACGCTCCCCCATAATCGTGCCTTCGCCTCGGAGTTCGAGGTCGACTTCTGCCAGGTGAAAACCGTCGGTCGACTCGACAAGAGCTTCGATGCGAGCTTCGCCATCTGAGGTGGTGACCTCACCTGCCAACCAACAGGTCGAGGCGTGCTCGCCACGGCCAACGCGGCCACGCAGCTGGTGCAGCTGGGCGATGCCGAACCGGCCAGCGTCGAGGATCACCATCACGGTGGCGTT
>CAZTDG010000169.1:0-6259 GCA_964612655.1 uncultured Acidimicrobiales bacterium
AGCCGTCGACGAGTTTGGGCCGCGAGAGTAGGAAGACCCCGGCGGAATCCCGGGGCGGCGGATCAGCGAGCTGAGATGTGAGCGTGCCGACGATGTCGGGGTGCTCGTGGGCCAACAACGACAGCGGAATTCGTCGGCGAGGCCCCAAGGTGATCGCTGTCTTGTCAGTAGTGACAGCGCTGTCTCCACCGAGACCGGTGGTCCGTACGTCGATCGCCTCGACCATGGTTCGCCAACCGCCGACCTTGGCGCCGTCATCGACTAGACGAGGACGACCGTCTGCCAGTCGGCCGACGTCGGTGGTCGTGCCACCAACGTCGCTCAAGATGAAGTTGTCCAAGTTGGAAAGCGTGGCCGCCCCGACAATGGAGGCCGCTGGCCCGGAGAGAACGGTTTCAATCGGCCGTCGTGCCACGTCGGAGGCGACCGCGAGTGAGCCGTCGCCTTTCGCAACGAGGATCGGCGCGTCGATGTGCAGTTCGCTGACCGACCGGTCGACGGCATCGATGAGATCTCGAATCCGGCCGAGCAGGCGGGCATTGAGCGCGGTGGTGAGCGCCCGCCTTGGGGCGTCGAGCGAGTCGCTTAAGGCTGACGAGATCGTCACCGGCAGGTCGGTGCGTGCGAGCACCCGATCACGAATCTGATGTTCGTGGGCAGGGTTACGAACGGCGAAGGCCGCCGCAACCGCCACCGCAGATACCTCGTGGGCATGTCGATCGAGCAACGCATCGACGGCCTCGACATCGAGTGGTGCAGCTTCGTTGCCGTAGTGGTCGTGGCCGCCCGCGAGCTGAGCCACCACGGCGTCTGGGAAGGCGTTGGCGATGCCTGCCCGTTCGATCATCGCTTGGTCAAACCCGACGAGAATGGCGAGCACGGCCCCACCTTGACCTTCAACGACGGCGTTGGTGGCCAGCGTCGTGGAGATCGATACCAGCCGCACTGCCGCGGCATCAACGTCGTCCATCACGGCCGCGAGCGCGTTGGAGACACCAACGGCGAGGTCGTCGGGGGTGGTTAACGCCTTGGCCGAATTGGTGACGACAAGTTCGTCGGCGTCGAGCAGGACTGCGTCGGTGAACGTGCCGCCGGTATCGACGCCAAGAAGCAATGGAGGTGGGAATTGATCGGATGCGCTCACGGCGCTCTAGCGTGGCAGACTTTCTGCTCATGGTCGAAGCCCTACGCAATCCTCGTCTGCTCGGTTTAGGAACCACGATCTTCGCGGAGATGAGTGCGCTGGCGCTTAAGACCAACTCGGTCAACCTGGGGCAAGGCTTTCCCGACACCGACGGACCCGTCGAAGTAGCAGAGATCGCTGCCGAGGCGATCCGCTCGGGCCCCAACCAGTACCCACCCTTGCTCGGCCAACCGGATCTTCGTGCAGCGGTCGCCGAACACCAAGAACGCTTCTACGGACTGAAGTACGACCCCGACACCGAGGTGTTGATCACCGCTGGGGCGACCGAGGCCATCGCGGGAGCGATCCTGGCGCTATGCGATCACGGCGACGAGGTGATCACCTTCGAACCCACCTATGACAGCTACTCGGCGACCATTGCGCTCGCTGGAGCGGTCGAACGACCGGTGCTGCTCAACGCCCCCGACTGGAGCTTCGACATCGAGGCGTTCGACGCGGCGCTAAGCGACAAGACACGTTTGATCTTGCTCAACAGTCCCCATAACCCAACCGGCAAAGTCTTTGACCGAGCCGAGCTCGAATCGATCGCGGAACGCGCCATCGAGCACGACCTCGTCGTCGTGAGCGACGACGTCTACCAACACATGGTGTTCGACGGAGAACACATCCCCATCGCTGCCCTACCCGGAATGCGCGAGCGAACGATCAGCATTGGTTCGGCCGGCAAGAGCTTCTCGTTCACCGGGTGGAAGATCGGTTGGTTGACGGCTCCACCCGAGCTTCGCAATGCGGTGATGACCGCCAAGCAATTCTTGACGTTCGTCAATGGAGCGCCGCTCCAGCCGGCTGTGGCCCACGGGCTGCGGCTTAGCGATGACTACTTCGATGGACTTCGCAATGACCTTCTCGCGAAACGCGACCGCCTGGCCGCTGGGCTTACCGAGGCTGGCTTTGATGTTCTGCACACCCAGGGCACCTACTTCGTCACCTCTGATGTGCGCGGCATCGCCAAGCGAACAGGGTTGCCCGACACGAGCGTCGAATTCTGCTTAGCGCTCCCGGAGGCATGTGGCGTGGTGGCCGTTCCGAGCGAGGTGTTCTATCGAACCAAGGAAGCGGGACGCCATCTCGTTCGCTTCGCCTTCTGCAAGAAAGACGACGTGCTCGACGAAGCGATCACCCGGCTCAAGACACTGGAAGCGTCTAGCTGACTAGCCTCGTCGGCGGCGTCGACGGCCTTCACGGGCCCCCCGACCTTCTCCATCTGATTCATCGACGGGCGGGGGCCCGGGAGCCGGAATGTCTTCAGGAATGTATGTGCCATCGATGGTCTTGCGCATGAGCTCGAGGTGCTCGGTCGAGGTTCCACAGCATCCGCCGATGACCTCGATGCCGAGGTCCATCATCCGCTTGGTGTGGGCGGCCATTACTTCGGGCGATCCGTTGTAGGAGAGCTTGTCGCCTTTGAATTCCGGAATCCCGGCGTTGGCCATGACGATGACGGGGGTGTCGCCGGCCCCTGCCTTGACCTGAGCGATCGCAGCTTCGGTCTGAGCGACGTTGTTGCCACAGTTGGCACCAATCGCAGCCAGCCCGAGGGCGGTCAGCCGTTCAGCTACTTGGGTGCCGGTCACGCCCATCATGGTTCGCCCGACGGTATCGAAACTCAAGGTCGCAGCGATCGGCAGATCGCTGGTCCGTCGAGCACCGGCTACCGCCGCCTCGACCTCTTCGAGGCTCGACATGGTTTCTATCCATAGGAGATCCGCTCCACCTGCGGTGAGACCCTCGGCCTGATCTGCAAAGGCATCCGCCGCGGTTTCAGGCGTCATGGCACCCAACGGCTCCAAGAGTTCTCCGGACGGCCCCATCGAGCCAGCTACCAGGACGGCGCGATCCGACGAATCGGCGGCTTGGCGGGCAACTTCTGCCGCGGCCTTGTTCAGCTCGAAGACTCGGTCGTCGAGCTTGTGCAGCTTGAGCCGGAACGCTGTTCCGCCGAACGAGTTCGTCAAGATGATGTCCGAACCGGCCTTGATGTACCCGAGGTGCACATCGACGACCCGATCCGGGATATCGACGTTCCATTCCTCGGGTGGGTCACCAGCGGTCAGACCGCGAGCAAAGAGTTCGGTTCCCATTGCCCCATCGACCAGAAGATGAGGTCGATCTTGCAGGAGTTCAGACAGATGTACAGGCACGGCTCAGCCTCCGGAGTTCGCCTGTTCCTGAAGGATACCGAACAAAGCCTCCGCCGCCGAATCGTCGGTGCCGTTCAATCCGGCGTTGATGGTGTCTTCGCCAAGTCGATCGAGCGAAGCGGTCGCGAAGTTTTGACAGACATCGTCGAGGTTCGCGTCGCCGAGGCCCGGGATCTGTGGAGCTACCGAAAGACACACGTCGATCAGGATGGACTCGGTGTCGCTATCGACGCGATCACAGACGACTCGAGCATCGGGATAGTCAACATTGAGCAGTGCAGCGTGGACCGCATCGTTTACGCACGGGTTCGATGGATACACCGTGTGCGAGGCGTGATCGACCTCGACGAGGAATCCGTTGGCGAGCGATTCCTCGACCAATTCTTCGGACTCACCGAACGACGTCACGGGATCGGAGGTGTTGCCGACGACGAGGATCGGCGCACCGCCACCGTCGAAGGGCACACCAAGCGCAGGTGTGTCGAGTATGTCCATGTGCGCACAGGTCGAGGCAAGCCCGTCCTCGATCGCTCCGATCAGTGGGAACTCTGCGATCAGCTCGTCCTCACGAGCGAAGAACTCCGCCGAGGCTGCGAGTCGTGCTTCACGGTCGTCTTCTGGTTGCAGCGCCCAGCTATCGAGACAGTTGATGTAGCCGGTGATGTTGGTGAGGCCCGGGTCTGGGCCGAGTTGAAATTCGGCGAAGTCCGCGAACAGCGTGGGATCGTCGCGCTCTTCGAGGTCGGCGAGGGCGTCCCAGAGGAGCGGCCACTGGGCCTCGTTGTAGAGCGGCGTGATCAGACCGAGGAAACCGGCATCGGGATTGTTTGCGCTGACGTCGGCGACCAGCGGCAATTTATCGATCGCATCTAGGTAGTAGGCCTGAGGGTCGCCGTCGTTGAAGATCGGGCAGGTCGAATCAGAACAGGCGCCGAGCGCCTGATCGAGCAGGTCCTCGATCGGGGTGATCTGCTCGCGAGCGGAATCGAGTCGAGCATCAAAGTCCGAGATGTCGTCGATCGGGTTATCGGCACCGTCGATCACCATCGCTCGTACGGTCTCGGGGAAGAGGGTCGCGTACCAGACACCGATGATCGAGCCGTAGGAGAAGCCGAGATAGGAGATCTCCTCTTCGCCCAACGCACGGCGGATTTCGTTCATGTCGCGTGCCACGTAGCCGGTGTGGATGAGCCCAGCGGCATCACCCAGCGAGTCGACGCACAGTTGCACCGCGGCTTCGACGGCTTCGATCTCGGCGGGTTCGTCGATGATGTCCACGATGCCGGAGAGAACCTCCAGCTGCTCGCCCGAAGCACCGCACGCGAAGGACGGTTCGGAGGCGCCAACGCCTCGGGGGTCGAAGCCGATGATGTCGAACCGGTCGGTCAGGTCCTCGGGGAAGGCTCCGAATGCGAAGGCTTCAGCAAAGTCGGTGCCAGAAGCGCCGGGGCCACCAGGGTTGACGAGCAGCGAGCCGATGCGCTGACCGGGATCGGCCGCAGCAACTCGATTGACCGCTATCGAAATCGTCTCGCCATCATCAACTCGGTAATCGAGCGGCACATCGAGCGTTCCGCACTCCAAAGCTCCGCACGGTTCCCAGTCGATGGTGCCGACCGGTCGATCTTCGGCCACTTCCGATTCGGTCAATCCTCCTGCCAGCGAACCGTCGTCCTCTGGGGTTTCAGCTGGTTCGGCTGGTTCGTCGTCATCGCCGTCGTCTGGTTCGGCGTCGGTGCTGGTCTCGGATGTATCAGAGGAGGACCCGTCCTGCTCTTCTACCCCAGCGTCGTCTTCGGCTGTCGCTGGGGCCGAATCATCGGCTGCGCTCTGCGAGTCGTCGGCTCCGCAGGCGGCGGCAAAGAGCGCCAACGCTGCGAGAAGCGCTACCCAGCGGAATCTGCTGCTGGTTCCCCGCCGAGGGTGTGCTGACTGAAGAATTCCCATGCGATCTCCGTTGCGGATATGTCGAGGTTGGTGACACCGAGAGTCGGGATCGCCGCCGAAATGCTGCTGCCCGGCCAGGTGTGGCCGCCGCCTTCAATGGTGTAGAAGCCAAGCGGCACATCGTCGTTACATCCCGAGTACGAGGTCAACGTGACCTCCGGGGTGATCTCACTGTCGGTCGATCCTGAACAACCACTTGAATCGGCAAACTCGGCGAACTCTTCAGGGATTACCTGTTCGAAGAATTCGCTGGATCCATCGGTGCCATCGAGCGCGGACTCGCCGCCACCGTTGAACGGCACGACCGCGTCGTCGGTGCCATGGAAGGCAAGGTACGGAACAGCACGGGTTGGCGAGCAGGACTCGTGGTGGGTGACACCGGCTACCGAGACTGCGGCAGCGATGCGTTCGCTGAGCACACACACGACCGTCGACGTGAACAGACCGCCGTTGGACATTCCGGTTGAGTAGATGCGGGCCGGGTCGATGCAGATCTGCGAGCTGACGACGTCGATGAGGTCGACGACGAATTGGATGTCGTTACGAACCGGCGTTTCGAACTGCGGAAGTTCCCATGACGCGCGATCGTCGCCGTCCACCATCAGCCCGGTGGGTTGCACGGACAGGAATCCTTCAGCTTCAGCGGCTGCGGACCAACCGCTGAAGACCGCCTGCTGGGCGCCATTGCTGCCGATGCCATGGAAGTCGAGCACGACCGGAAGCGGCGACCCGTCATAGGAGCTCGGCACGGTGAACTGGTAGTTGTACTCGTTGCCGCCGGAGGTCAATACCTCGGTGGACAGGCCCACGGAGACGTCGGGAAGGTTGGTGCACGCTGGCGTCAACGAGACCGGCCCGAAACTCTGCTGTTCAGCTGCGGGAGCCTCGGTCGTGGTGGTAGTCGTGGTCTCGGGTGCGGGTTCTTCGCTCTCTGCGGGCTCCTCGACGGCGTCGACGTCCGACTCGG
>CAZTDG010000170.1:0-6211 GCA_964612655.1 uncultured Acidimicrobiales bacterium
TGTTCAACGGTCGGCGCGCCAGTCTCGACTGCTCCATCGACGTTGATCTTCAGCCCCGATGGTGCGCCGCGCCGGAAGACCGCATCGCAGGTAATTACCGCCTTGCAGTCGGCGTCCTCGCACCGGTCGCGAATTGCTTCAGGGGAGAAGCCGGCATAAATGACCGAGTGCACGACGCCGATGCGGGTGCAGGCGAGCATCGCGATGGGCAACTCGAGAATCATCGGCAGGTAGATGGCGACCCGGTCACCCTTCTCTAGGCCAAGTCCCTTGAGTACGTTCGCAAACTTCTTCACCTCATCCAAGAGTTCGGAGTAGGTGAGGGTTGTCGTGTCGCCGGGCTCACCTTCGAACATGTAGGCGATCTTGTCGCCGCGTCCGGCCTCGACATGGCGATCGAGACAGTTCGTCGTCATATTGAGCTGACCGTCGCTAAACCACTTCGCGTATGGCAGGTCCCATTCGAGAACCTTGGTGAAGGGTTTGTCCCAGGTCAGTAACTCGCGCGCTTGACGAGCCCAAAATGCTTCAAAGTCTGCGTCGGCTTCGTCGTAGAGCGAACGGTCAGACGTAAGCGCGGTCGCTTTGAACGCGTCGGACGGCGGAAAGGTCCTCTCCTCAGATTCATAAACCGAAATCGTTGGCTCGCTCATGTCGTAAAGTCCCCTCTTTGCAGACCATGAACTGTAGGCAACCGAGGCCTACGTGTGCATATCTGGCTGCGTTCGCAGCTGATGCGTGCTCTGTCATCGAATCCGTTTGGATCGACGAGGCAGGTGTGGGCACCGCTCCCGCCGTTGTAGGTGTCCGTATCGATGCCGCCGTCGAGCACGTCGGGTCGGGTGACACCCACAAGGTTGTCGTCCCCGATTTCGCCGACGATGACGCCGGCCTTTTGTTCGCAGATGCTTACGCGAGTGGTGTCATTTAGAAGCCGGGTTGGGCTGGTTGTCGTCAACGTCCAGCTCTTGGCGTTCGCAGCTGGTGGTCGATTCGGCGCGACCGGCCCTGTCGGATACGCAGATGTCCCTGCCGCTTCCGCCGACGTAGGTGTCAATGCCTGCGTTGCCGTCGAGGATGTCGGGGCGGGTGCCGCCAATCAGGGTGTCATCGCCGCCGTTACCCTCGATCACGTCCGCTTTTTGGCCTCCCCGCAGCGTGTCATTGCCTTGGCCGCCTCGTAGGTCGTCGGTGCCCTCGTTGCCTCTTAGATCATCTGCACCGATACCGCCGACGATGAAGTCCTTACCCTTGCCCCCGGAGATGAAGTCATCTCCGTCTTCTCCTCGAAGCTCATCGGGTCCTTGGCCGCCAAACACTCCATCGTCGCCGTCGCCTGCTCGCACAATGTCTGGGCCGTCACCAGCGCGAATCATGTCATCTCCGTTCCCACCGAAGATCACATCGGCGCCGGAACCACCATTGATGATGTCAGCACCGGCCCCCGCACAGATGATGTCATCGCCATCACCTGCATTGATCACGTCTCTGCCGTCAGTGCCGGCGATTACATCGTCGCCGTCGGTGGGAACATCTCCGGCTCGGAGATCGACGGTGATTGGATGTCCATCACAGAACGAGGAGGTCCCTCCGGAAAGGTTGAAGACATACGCTGAGCCAGCGAATGATCCCGCATCATCATCGCCGGGTGCCCCGGCGATGATGGTGTCTCCATCGAAGGCCACAACTCGACCGATTTCCTCGCCAATGGTGGCATCGCTCCCAACAAAGCGCGTCTGCTCTTGCCAGCTGCCAGCGACCAGCGCGTAGTGAAACACCGCCCCTGGGTTTGGGAAATCTCCTGCACCAATTACTGCGGAGTCAGCTTCTATGTCAATCGATATCCCGAACGTGAGGCGCTCTGATGAAGAAACGACGAGCTGCTGATCTTCGGTCCACGCGTCTCCGGTTCTCGAAAAGATGTACGCGGCTCCATCGGATTGGTCATCGATCCCCGTCGGCAGCCTGAACGGTGCTCCCGCGATGATGGTGTCGCCGTCGATGGCGACGGAAGTTCCGAGTTCGTTCTGGCGAGCTGCGTCAGAGGCAAACAATGCTTGCTGTTGGGTCCAGGTCGTCCCATCGCGAACAAAGACCCGAACCGACCCTTGCCGGTTGTGGTCTTCGTCGTCGCCCGGCATGCCTACCGCAATCGTGTTGCCGTCCACTGCTATTGAATGGGCAAAGAGCTCTTGTACTTCGCTCTCCGCGGGGACTTCCAATTGGGCTTGTTCGACCCAGCCATCGTCGGTCTGCACGAAGACGAAGGCGCTCCCAAGTTCGTTGCTGTGGCCCGGTGCGCCAATAGCGATCGTGTTGCCAGAAATTGCTGAAGAGGCGCCGAAACGGTCGCTTCTACCGCTATCGCTTGGGAGTATGCGCTGGCTTTGGGACCAGACGCCGTCATTTTGGGTGAACACGTAGGCGACTCCTCGGCCGCCGTTGCTTCCTGGTGCGCCCACGATCATGGTGTCGCCGTCGATGGCGATCGAGGTCCCGAAGTCCGTGAGGTCACTTCCGTTGTTCGGGTTTGCCGGTATTGAAAGTTCTTGATCGACCACCCAGTTGTCGCCAGTCTGGCGGTAGATAAAGACCGCTCCAGTATCGGTGTCGAAGTCTCGATGAAGCCGGCCAGGGGCTGCGATGGCCATGGTGTCGCCGTCGATGGCAACCGCGCCTCCAAAGACATCAAACAGGTCGGCGTTTGGTGCAAAGAGTTTTTGGGTCTCGGTGTTTCCCTCAACGAACTGCGCAGCCGTCGGGGCGACGGTCGCGAGCAACGCAATAGTGGTTACCAATGCAATCGCTGTCAGGAACCGGGGACCTCTCCGGATTGGAGGGGTTGTGGAATGTTGCCGCATGTCGTCGCCTTTGGTGTGTCCTTTTCAGTGTGACTGTTGATGGTGATACGTGGCAAAACGGGTGTTGAGTTCCCGACGACTGATCGTGTCAGGACAGAACTTCGCAGTTCGTTGTCTGTTCGGTTAGTCCTGCGGGGTCGTTTGCGCAGCTGTCGCGTCCGTTTCCGCCGTTGTAGGTCGCAAGTACGGGTGGAGTTGCTGGCGTGTCGCGAATTTCTGCCCGAACTTGGGAATAGGAACTGACGATCCAAAGTTGAGTGGACTTGACTAAGGAATGCGCTGGTGAAGCTAAGACGAGCGAAGTCGGACTCCAATGGGTCCCGCGATCGCTCCTCGGACTGCTTACACTTGAGCGTCTTCCACGCAAGTTTTAAGAACAAACAACAATCGCCGACAGAAGTCGCGATACGGCAATTCAGGAGCATGAACACATGTCCAAGGCAGTAGGAATCGACCTCGGAACCACTAACTCCGTGGTCAGCGTTCTCGAAGGTGGCGATCCAGTAGTGATCGCCAACTCTGAAGGTTCACGAACCACCCCATCGGTGGTCGCATTTGCAAAAGATGGCGAGGTGCTCGTCGGCGAGGTCGCGAAGCGTCAAGCCATCACCAACCCGGACCGCACCATCCGTTCGGTTAAGCGTCATATGGGTACCGGTTGGAAGATCGATATCGATGGGAAGGACTACACCTCCCAGGAGATCAGCGCTCGCACGCTGATGAAGCTCAAGCGTGACGCAGAGGCCTACCTCGGTGACACCGTCACCCAGGCCGTCATCACCGTTCCCGCGTACTTCGATGACGCACAGCGCACGGCTACTCAAGAAGCTGGCACGATCGCCGGCCTCGAAGTTCTCCGCATCATCAACGAGCCCACCGCTGCCGCGTTGGCATATGGCCTCGACAAGGGCGATGAGGATCAGACCATCCTCGTGTTCGACCTCGGCGGCGGTACGTTCGACGTTTCGGTCCTTGAGATCGGCGACGGCGTGTTCGAAGTTCGTTCGACCCACGGCGATACCAGCCTCGGTGGCGACGACTGGGACGATTCGATCATCGACTGGCTCGTCAGCAGCTTCAAGAACGATCACGGTGTCGACCTCGGCGCCGACTCGATGGCAGGACAGCGCCTCAAGGAAGCTGCCGAAAAAGCCAAGATCGAACTTTCACAGGTACAGCAGACGCAGATCAACCTGCCATTCATCACCGCGACCGACGCTGGTCCGCTTCACCTCGACTACCAGTTGAGCCGTTCGAAGTTCGAAGAGCTCACGGCCGATCTGCTCCAGCGCACTCGTATTCCTTTCGAGCAGGCGATCAAGGATGCTGGCCTGACCAAGGGCGAGATCGACCACGTCATTCTCGTCGGTGGTTCTACCCGTATGCCCGCCGTTGCCGAACTCGTTCAAGAGTTCACCGGCAAGGAGCCAAACAAGACCGTAAACCCTGATGAGGTCGTTGCCATCGGCGCAGCTGTCCAGGCTGGCGTACTCAAGGGTGAGGTCAAGGACGTACTCCTCCTCGACGTCACGCCACTGTCGCTTGGCATCGAGACCAAGGGTGGCGTCATGACCAAGCTCATCGACCGCAACACCACCATTCCGACCAAGCGCACCGAGGTCTTCACTACCGCTGACGACAACCAGCCATCGGTAGAGATCCACGTGCTCCAGGGTGAGCGTGACATGGCCGGCTTCAACAAGACGCTCGGCAAGTTCCAGCTCGTCGATCTGCCTCCCGCACCACGCGGCGTTCCGCAGATCGAGGTCACCTTCGACATCGATGCCAACGGCATCGTGCACGTGTCGGCCAAGGACCGGGCTACGAACAAAGAGCAGTCGATGACCATCACCGGTCAGAGCTCGCTCGACAACGACGTCATCGACCAGATGGTTCGAGACGCCGAAGCCCACGCCGAAGAAGACTCCCGTCGTCGTTCCGAGGCTGAGGCCCGTAACAACGCTGACTCGCTCGTCTACCAGACCGAGAAGTTGCTTCGGGACCAGGGCGACAAGTTTGAAGGCGACGAAAAGGTCGACGTCGAGTCGAAGCTCGCCGATCTCAAGACCTCGCTCGCCGGCGAAGACATCGAAGAAATCAAGGACAAGACCGAAGCCTTGATGATGGCCTCGCAAGGCTTTAGCCAGCGACTCTACGAAGAGGCGTCAGCACAAAATGTTGACGGCAACCCTGACTTCGCAGAGCCAACCCCAGACGACGTTGTCGATGCTGAGATCATCGAGGACTCCGATGCTGAAGATGACGCATGAGCGATTCTGAGGAATCGGCCATAGACAACTTGGTCGAAGAGGTGCTCGAGGGCCGCGCCGCTGCCGAAGCTGAGGGTGCCCCTCCGGGGACACCTCTCACCACCGATGACGGCGGCGACGAGGACGACGATTTTGTTGTCGACTCCGACGACGAGGTCGAATACGAAGGAGCTGCAAGCAGTGGTGAAGTTGCTCAGCTTCGAGCTGAGCGAGACAGCTTTCTTGCTGACACGCAACGCTTGACCGCAGACTTTGCGAACTATCGCAAACAATCGGACAAGCGTGTCCTTGAGGCCGCCGCGACGCAATCGGCATCGCTGGTGCGCGATCTCATCCCCATTCTCGATGCGTGCGACAGCGCGATTGTCCAGGATGCTGACTCCGCGGTTCTACCGATTCGAAGCGCGTTGATCACCGAGCTCGAAAAGAACGGTCTTGAGCTGTTGGCACCAGCGGAGAACGAAGTGTTCGATCCTGAACAGCACGAAGCGGTGATGCACGAGCCAGCCCCAGATGATGCCGATTTCGATGACCCAGTCGTCGGCGAGGTTTTTCGGGCCGGCTACACCTGGAAGGGCCGCGTTGTGCGTCCCGCCATGGTGAAGGTCATTGGCTAATCACATGATGAACTCGACCACTCCAAGGAGGTGACGTAGTGGACGTACAACGCGAATGGTTGGAAAAGGACTACTACAAGACCCTCGGTGTGGATCAGTCTGCAACCGCCAAGGAACTGTCCAAGGCGTACCGAACTCTGGCTCGCAAATATCATCCCGACACCAACCACGGCGACGCAAAAGCCGAGGAGCGGTTCAAGGAGATTTCCGCGGCCTATGAGGTGCTCGGTGACGAGCAGTCTCGTCGTCGCTACGACGAGTTCCGTCGCCTCGGTGGCGGTTCGGGCTTCAGCAACGGCGGGTTCAATTCCGGTGGCCGCGGTGGCCAAGATCTCGGTGACCTATCCGACCTGCTCGGTGGTCTCTTCGGAGCAAGCCGCGGCGGGCAACGGTCAGGATTCGGGTTTGGGCAAATGCCAGGACTCGATCTTCAAGCATCGCTACACCTCACTTTCGCCGAGGC
>CAZTDG010000171.1:0-6195 GCA_964612655.1 uncultured Acidimicrobiales bacterium
GTGCGGGTATGTGAAGTGCTCGATACCGACGTGCCGCCGTTGTATATCTCCCAGACGCCGATCGTGAACGCTGGCGCTTACGGCATGGACAATCCGTTCATCGTGCTCAACTCGAGCCTGGTCGAGATCTCTAGCCCGGAAGAACTTGAGGTCGTGCTCGGCCACGAAGTCGGCCACATCATGAGCGAGCACGCGCTCTATCGAACGCTGCTCTACATGTTGTTGACCTTCGCAAGTTCGGTGAACCCGGTGATTGGCCAAGCAGCCATGCCGATCACGTTGGCGCTACTGGAGTGGAGCCGAAAGGCGGAGATCAGTTGCGATCGTGCCGGGCTTCTTTCGACCCAGAATCTCGAACACGCCCAAGGCATGCATTGCGCAATGGCTGGCGGAATTCGAGGTCGACGAGATGAATTGAACGTTGAGGCCTTCGTCGAGCAGGCCGAGGAGTACCGCTCCGCCGGTGGATTGGCGGCCTACTACCGCTTCATGTCCACACTCGGCCGCAGTCATGACTTCCCCGTGATTCGAGTTGCCGAACTCGCCAACTGGCACGACGGCGGGGACTACCAGAAGATCCTCGATGGCGAGTACCTAAAGATCGGTGACCCGATCTCGCCGATGGACGACATGAAAGTTGCCGGAAAGAACTTCTCCGACAAAGCAGCGCAAGTCTTTGAAGACACCGACCGCTATGTCAACGAAGCCCTGACCAACTTCTTCGTTTCGGCCCGAAAGCGTTTCGAAGACGAGTAGGGATCAATCGAAGTCGAGGATGTCTTCGAAGAGATCGTCGAAATCGAGCACATCCTCCAAGATGTCTTCGAGTTCGTCGGCCCAACCCTTCTTGCGTTTTTTCTTTGACTTCTTCTTCTTGGACGACTTCTTCTCGTCGTCGGACTTCTTCGACTTCTTGACTTTTGGCGGCGGGGGTGTCGGGTCTCCGTCTTGGACCGACTCCGCAGCATCGGAGCTTGCGAGCACGACGGGTTCGCTTCTCATCGCCAACTTGTCGATCTCGCCGCGATCGAGCCACGCCCCACCGCATTCGACGCAAACGTCGACTTCGATCCCGTGACTAAAACGAGGTTCGAGCGATCCGGAGCATTTCGGGCAAACCACTACAGGGCCTTTCCTGGGTTGAGGCGGTTGTCGGGATCGAAGGTTGCTTTGATCTGACGCTGCCATGCGAGATAGGTCGGCTCTACCTCGTCTTCGATGAACTCGCGTTTGAGAACCCCGACACCATGCTCGCCGGCGATCGTGCCGCCGAGGTCGAGTGACAGCTGGACGATCTCGACAAATGCGGCCCGGACTCGACGAACCTCGTCTGGATCGTTCTCGTCGAACACCAGCAACGGGTGCATGTTGCCGTCGCCGGCATGGCCGATCGTGGGGAGTTCGACATCATACTTTTCGGCGATCGCACCGATACCAGCGAGAAGCTCGGGCAAGAATTGGCGCTTCACCGCAACGTCTTCGGGAAGCAACGCCTTCTCGAGTTTCTCGGCAGCGGGCCACACCCGTCGCCGAACCTCTAGAAGCATCTCTCCTTCGTCGGGGTCAGCCGCGTGGTAGACGAAGGTCGCGCCAAACTCCTCGCACACATCGGCAAGGTCCGAGATTGGTTGGTCTTCGGGGATGGACTGCATCAGCAACAAGCAGGCGGCGTCGGTGTTGAGATCCATTGGGAAGAATCGCTCGACGATTCGCAACGCCGCCTGATCGATGATCTCCATGACCGTCGGTTGCATGCCGCGTTTGAAAATGGCTTCGATCGCCTCGCCGCATGGAGGCAGCTCATCGAAATAGGCCACGGCGGTCTGTGGCGGAGGAGGTGCTGGTTCGAGCTTGACGGTGACTTCGGTGATGATGCCGAGCAGACCCTCCGAACCAACGAAGACGCCGGTCAGGTCGAGCCCGGTTGTGCTCTTGATCGTCTGACGTCCCGTTCGGATTACTTCACCGTTGGCGAGAACGACTTCGAGGCCCACCACGTAGTCGCGGGTGACCCCGTACTTCACGCAACACAGGCCTCCCGCGTTGGTGCTCACGTTTCCACCGATACTCGACATATCGAACGATGCCGGGTCGGGCGGGTAGTACAAGCCCTTTTCGGCTACGGCTGCTTTCAGTTCGCTGTTGATGACCCCGGGCTGCACTCGGGCCATCCGATTGATTTCGTCCACCTCGAGAATCTCGTTCATCTTGTGCAGCGACAAGATCATGCACCCGTCGATTGCGTTCGCCGCGCCGGTGAGACCGGTTCCCGCTCCCCGGGGAACGATGATCGCGTTGGCAGCGACCGCTGCTTCGACTGCGGCGACGACCTCGTCGGTTGAGCGAGGGTTGACCAGAACCGCAGCCGATCCGCCCTTTTCAAAGATGGCGCGGTCCTGGGAATACGCTGCCAAGACGTCGGCGTCGGTTTGGATTCGCTGTTCGGGAAGGCGTTGTTTCAGCTCGTCGAGCAGTGTGGACACTTACGCACCCTCTAGATCGATGCGAGTCCACGCTCCGACATAGACCGGTGTTCCCGGGGTGAGGCTGATGGGCGTGCCGGGTTTGAGCGCTTCGTTGTCGTCGGCCAGGTAGGTGCCGTTGGTCGAATCGAGATCGGTCACCGTCCAGCCGTGTGTGCCGCGATGCAGGCGGCAATGGTTGGACGACACTGCCGGGTCGGTGGCGTCCTCGGCAAATATGTTCGAGAGGTCGATCTCGGGGAACGTGCCACGAGTTTCCGATTGCCTGCCAACAAGAATGTCCGTAGGCGGCAGATCGAGGCGAACCGGTTCGGGCAAAGTCGCCGGCGGTTCCACGCCCTCGAATCCCATCCGTTCAAAAAATGAAAGATCGATACTGATCACGGCCACCGTCTTGGGGACGGTCGCAAGCTCGGCCGCCAGGGTCGCGGAGGCTGCCGCGCCTTCGTCGGGCAGCGTGCCGGTCAGAAAGTCATATCCGCAGTTCTCGCAGAAGACATCCCCCTCGACGTAGGAGGCACTGCAATTTGGGCATTCCGGATCGGCTGGCGCGTTCGCTTCCGGAGCAACGGGCGGGGTCGCTGCGGGAGCAGCCCCAGCCATCACAACGCCACAAACAGAGCAGTAGTCATCCCACTCCGATTCGTGTCCTACTGGGCACGTCGCCACTACTCGCCCTTTCGCTCCACACGCACCGTGCGAGTCGACCGCACGTCGAGCGCCATGGCGTCGGCTGCCTCGACCGCTCGTTTCAATCGAACGGTTCCGGTGTTGGGGTCATCGACTTCAACGACTTTGCGAAGCAAGGCAACCGTTCCTTCGTTGCCGGCCTCGTGTGCGATCTGGACCGCACGGCCGAGCTTGAGGGTGGCCTCCTTCTCGTCGCCTGATTGGCGCGCTGCAAGGCCGGTCGCGATGGCATCGGCGAGTTCGGCCTGACCGGTGTAGTGGGCAACCTCACGATTGATACGGGTCGAGAGCGCGTCGTCATTGGTCCACACCGCTCGGACCAGCGCTACCGGTTGAGCCTCGCCGTTGACCGCGAGCATGACCCGGGCGGCCAACCGTTCGTCACCGACGCCGCCGGTCGGGATCTTGATTCGCACGTGGTAGTCACGGGTCTCGCCGTCGCCCCAGGACCCGAGCGGGTAGTCGGCTGACAATGCATCGACCGCCTCGGCCTTGTCGGTCATCTGTTCGAGCGTTGGCGCTACCTGTTTGACGAATTCGATCGTCGAGCCCTTCGGTGTCCAGAGGCGAAGCGCCACGTTGGTGACCTGCTTGGCCATCGTTTGCTCGGTGAGCTTGCGGAACTCGGCCTCCATCTGAGCCGGATGCGCAATGATGTCGGTCGTGCCGAGCAAGGCGTTGGAGATCTTTCGAAGTTCGTCCGGCTCCCAGTTAGTTCCGAGACCACGGCAGTCGCATTCGAACAGGCCGACACTGTCGGCGATCGCCGCATCGAGTTCCCACGGCTGTTCGTGTTCGTTTCGGCCATCGGTCAACAAGATCACATGGGCAATCGCATCGTCATGGCCGTCGATGAGCGACTTCGCGCCACGCAACCACGAACCGATTGCGGTGCCGCCATCGGCGTAGATACGGCCAGCCGCGTCCTTTGCTTCCGAGCGTGTCTGCGCCGTCATCTCGACGAGGCGACCCTGTGGCGGATACAACGCCTTCGCTTCGTGGTTTCCAGCGATGACCGCGAAGAGCACGCCATCTCGCACCGAGTCGAGGGCAGCGATGAGCGCTCGCCGAGCCGAATCGATCTTCGCTCCGCCTTGTTCGTTCATCGAACCCGACACGTCAACCGCGATGACCTCGATCACTTCGGCCGCTTGCTTAACCTCCGTGCCGCCGGCGACCGCAGTGACCGTAACCACCGCGTCAATGACATCACCACCATCTGGCAAGTACTCGTTTTGAAACACCTGAGCTTCGAACTGTGTCAACGCTTTTCTCCATTCCCCAGCGGGCCATTACCAACCTCGACCATCATGACCGATCCCCCAAACCCAGGTCACCAATCGCCACGGTCGTGTTGTCGTGGCCGCCGCGCTCAAGAGCGAACGCCACTAGTTCTTCGGCAAGTTGACCCGGATCATCCAGCGCCAACTCTGTAATTTTTGCCGCAACATCGGACTCCGCGGGCAGGTATTTCCACAGCCCGTCGCTACAGACCAAAAGTCGACCGCCCGGATCGTGCTCGGTTTCTTGGATCGTCGGTGTCGAGATGACGGCATCGGCTCCGAGCCATCGGGTGATCGACTGTGCCCGAGGATCGGCCAAGGCGTCCTCCTCGCTCAGAAGCTCCTCGGCCACTTGCTCGCGCCACCAGACATCGTCGGTCGTGAGCTGAGTCACCTCGTCACCGTGCAACCAATAGGCCCGACTGTCGCCAAGCCATGCAGTCCACGAGCGGACGACCCCATCGGGAGTCGGTCGAACCACCGTGGCCACATAGGTAGCAGCGCCAGGGTTCGGATCGTCTGGAACGGCTGCGGCGGTAGCGGCGGCCTGGGCGACTTCGGTCGCGCGAACCAGAAGAGCTTCGATGTCGGTACCGCCCGAATCGAGAGCAGCCACGATTTCGTCGCGAGCCGCAACTGCTGCTGCCAGAGAAATGTCTTCGGGCTTCGACGTCGTCGAAACGCCGTCGCAGACGATGGCCACGAGAGCATCACCGGACCGGCCGATGGCGAAGGCGTCTTCGTTCTTGCTGTGTCGCAAGCCTCGGTCGGTGACCGCTGCGATTCCGTCGAGGGTCTCGCTCAGGTGATCCCGCTCGCCGGGCTGTTTACGGCCGCACACACTGCAGTACCCCTCGACGATCTCGCTGTGGTCTGCACCGCAGTCGATACACGGCGGGCCGGTGATTGCGCCGACCTCGCCATCGATCGACGCTCCGCACGCTTCGCACCACTGTGCTCCCGGCGCGCTGGGTTCCGCGCATACCGGGCACGCCGCGCCATCGGTGGCCTCTACCTCGGCACTCACAACAGCGACGGCACCCGAATTGCGTTCGCCTTGTCGACCCACGCGAACCGTTCTTCGGCGGTCGCGACGACTCGACCCATATCTCGATACGCCTGTTCGAGACTCTGACGCAGACCCTCCTCGGTCAGCGAGTTGCCAAACACCTGCGCCTTGGCATCCTCTGGCAACTCACCGGCCAGAACTGCAGCGTGCGCCTGTTCCAACATTTCGATCGCCAGAATCGATCGCTCGGCGTTGTCGATTCGTGCGGTCTCGATCGTTCTGGCAGCGTCGGCCAGATGGTTTGCACTCGGTGCCCCTACCGACCGCGACGTCGATGCGAGGACGCGCGCTGAGGCCACTTGAGCGTCGGTGAACGCAGCAGAGCTAGCGGGAACTGCGCGATAGGCCGCAACAGCTCCTGCCCGGTCGCCACTTGAGGCTCGACATCGAGCTAGCCCGAACGCCGCCGAGACGAAGCTTGCATCGAGAGCGATCACTTGGGCGTAGAGCTGAGCCGCCCGGTCGTATTCCCCAGCGAGTTCCGCTGCGAGAGCGACCGCCAACTTGGGAGCGATTTCGCCGGGGAGTTCGGTCCAAACCCGACTGAATCCCTCTGCGGCTGTGACCGCATCGCCGCTCACGAGCGCAGCGACCGAGCGATGTGCTGCGAGCCGTTGAACACGTCGACCCGTGGGACTGGCGAGTGAGTTGGTATCGCTCGGTCGCTGCG
>CAZTDG010000172.1:0-6169 GCA_964612655.1 uncultured Acidimicrobiales bacterium
TGCGTACGCGTACTCGGCTGACGCCGGAGAGGTCGTCGGTTGCGATGCCTTCGATGTCACGGAGGCCGGTGGCGACCGTGGAGCCATCGGCTGGTGAGGTGATGTCTGCGAACGGGTCTGTGGTGTCAGGACTCGCCGAGTCTCGAAGAGCTACCGACAGCCCCAGCGCGGCGCCGCTGTTGTGTTCGGTGACCGCGGCCCGAGACGGTGAGGTTGTGGTCGCCAGCGTTGGGTCGATCGCCAGAGTGGCATTCACGCGGCCACCACCGGAGCCGTTGGTAGTGGTGCTGAGTGGGGCGAGTTCTGGAGATGCGAAAATTTGGGTCGAGTCGCCGGTGCGCTCGGCCCAGTAGTGGATGACGCTCGCGTCATTTGCGAAGCTCAAGGCGGGTGCGGTGTGTTGGGCGGTTCGAGCCGTTGTCGGACTGGCGGCCACCGCGGCGATTGGGTTCGCTGCGAACGTTCCCCGGAAGACGCTGAGGGTTATATCGAACTTCGCAGTGGTGCCACCAAAATCAAATGTTTCGGTACTCGTTGCCTCGGCGGCGTTGAGGGCTCTCCAGAACGCGAACGTGCGGAGGTTTCCATCGACCTCATTGGCGAACTGCGTCCAACCAGCGGGTGGAGTGACGGTGACCCCGGCTTGGCTAACCGAGACGAATGCAATGGCAACATCGTCGGTCTGGACCGCCGCTGGGATCTGAAGGGAAGCACTTGAGAAGTTGCCAGCTGTTGCCGTGGTTGCGACGTGCGAAATCGGTAGTCCAGCGCCATTGCCGAGAAGAACCTTCTGAGTAAGCGTTGCCGTCAGCCCCACATTGTCGGTGACGGTGAGGGTGACGTTGTGGGTGGCATCGTCGGCGAGAGTCGTCGATGCTTGCACTCCAGTTGCCATCGTGCCGTTGCCGAAATCCCATGCATACGACGAGATCGCGCCGTTGTCGAAGCTGGTGCTGGCATCGAAATTGCACTGGGTTGCCGCGCAGTCGAAAGTGAAGAGCGCCTGCGGTGCCGGATTGCCAAAGTTGCCTTCGACGGCGAAGACAGCGAAGTGCGGGCTGAAGACTCCAGATTCGCCACCCGGCTCGATGCCGTCGGGGTTGAAGATGTTGCGGAAATCGCCGCCGACGAGCAAGCCCGACGGTCCTGATTGCAACCCCCACACACCGTCGGTGGAGTCGAGGTTTGGATCCCAGTCGAGGTTGATGTCGCCGTTGGCTGCATTGAGTGACCACAGTTTGTTACGACGAACAGCGTTCGGGTTGGTGTCACTCTCTACGAAACCGTTGTCGGGGAAGTTCGGGTTCACCGCGCCGTCGAGTAGATACCGAGCCTCGGTGTAGACAAAGTTGCCGTGACCACCAGCGAATACGGTGCTGTTGGTGGCCTCGATGCTTTGGGTGTCTCCGGCTCCGATGTTCTGCCACAACAGCTCGCCGTCGGTTGCATACTTGCGTACTGCGTTGCCTCCCTGGGGGAAAGCTGATGGGGTGCCCTGGGTGCCCACATACACCGCGCTGCCGTTAGGCGGCGTGCTGAGGTTGTAGACGTTGTGCATCTCTTCGAGCGTGCCGTGGGTTGCCAAACCTGGGCTCCAGGAGGCGAGGACGTTGCCGGTAGCGGGATCGAGAGGAGCGAGCTTGCCGATAGACGTTCCGGCGATGTTGTCGAAGTTGCCGCCGGCCCACAAGATATTGTTCGCGTCCAGTTCCACGTCGCGCACGCGGCGATCCGCCGTGCCCACCCATGTGGGGTCAAGTGCCCCGGTCGTTGCGTCGAGCTTGACCAAGTGGTTGGCCGTTTGGCCGTTGACCGTCGTGAAGCCACCGGCGACCCACACGGACGTTCCGTCGGTCTCGATGCTGTCTACCTGGGAATTAATGTTGGCGTTAAACGTGGTATCGAGCTGGCCCGTTACGGCGTCGAGCTTTGCGATTCGGATGCGAAACGTGCCGTCAACTTGGGTGAAGCGGCCACCGATGTAGAGATCGGCTTCGTCGGGAGAGAGTGCAATTGCATCAATGACGCCCGCACTGCCGCTGATCACGGGGGCAAACGCCGGGTCGACGTGGCCGGTGGCTACGTTGATCGCCGCGAGGCTGCGGCGGACTTCGCCGCCAACCTCATCGAAATCGCCTGCGATGTAGTAGAGGCCGTTGGCCTCGAGGGCTTCATACACCGGTGTGCTATCGACGCCGATCACGCCAGTGGGCGCCGGCTCGGAGGGGTCGACATTCGCGGTGCCAAGCACCGTAGTGGATGGATTGTTCGCGGTGACACGTGCACCGTCAAACCACAACAACGCCGCAAAGCCGACCACGATGGTGGCTATTGCCACGATCGAGAGTGTCAAACACCGAGAAGCGGTGAAGGCCCGAGATGGCCTGACCACGGCAGGACTCGTGTCCGACCGATGACGTCCGCCCACGCTCTGTACTCTCAAACCACTCATAGTGACCTCGTGTGCCGCAACTCGCCCTAGCTCCTCCCAGGGTACTGCTCTGAACGGTCAGTGACTAGCCGCCACATGTGATGCCCCTTTGGGTGAGAGGCCGACCGGAGAAGTCATCAACAGGCCACGCTCCGCGTTCGCTTTCGCGCCATTGACGTGGTACTTCTCGTAGGTGCGTTTCTAATCGAGGTGGAAGGTGTGGATCGAGAACGAAGTAGTACAAACGAAGGTGAAACCGGTCGTCTCGATCGGTTGGAGCGTCGATTCGACGTCCTCGTCGCGGAGCTAACCGCGGCCTCAGCAGGGCGCGACCGAGCCCATGCAGATATCGCTCGCCTGTTGGAGTACTTCGAGTTCTGTTTGTCCGAAATTGGACGCCTCGACGATCGCATCGATTCCGACGTCCGTAGCGCGGTCGAGCGCTTCGAGAATGAGGTCCAGGCCCTCAAAGATCGCTCCGCCGATACCTCCGCCCAGTTGCAGTCGATCCGCAAAGACCAACAGGCTTTCGTCGAGATCGCCAACGACCGCGCCCTTCATGCCTCGGAAGTCTTCGCCGAGTTGCAGCGCTTCGAGCTCGACACTCGATCGGCTGCCGATGCTGCTGCAATAGATCTCGCCGAGCTTGCCGATCGGCTACGAGTCGAACACGACGACCGGATCCAAGCTCTTAATGCACTTTCTTCGGACGAAGCCACTGCTCGAGAGCAGATCGAGCGGTCACTGGGTGAGCGGGTCGACGCGTTGCTCGCAGGCCGCGACGATCTACGCCGCAGTCTTGACGAACTCATAGGCGACCGCGTTGGTGCGGTCAACCACGACGTGCAGTCCTTGATGGAACGCCTTGCTCGCTCCGATGAATCCCTCGCAGAGCTGCGCGTCGGGCTCGAACAGGTGGCAGGCCGCGATGTAGTGGATAGCGATGACTATGCGGTCCTCGTCGAACTGGCCGAACAGTTGGAACAAGCCGTAGACCAGGCCGCCGAGCTCGCCGATGAGGCGTTGACGCGTAGCGGAAAGATCGATACGAGAGTAGAGAAACTCGATAAGGCCTCTCGCAAGCACGCCAAGGCATTGCATGCCGAACAGGTAAGCCGCGACGAGGCGTTGGCTCAGTTGTCGGCCGACCGAGATAGTTTGCGTGCCGAGTTGGTGGCGTTGATCGGCGAGCAGTCCGAGGCGTCAGCGGCTGGGCGTATTGAGGATCGTGAGGCGATAGAGGCGTTGCTTTCGGAGCGTGTGGCGGGCTTGACAGCTGATCGGGATTCGTTGCGTGTTGAGCTTGCGGACTTGGTGGCTGAGCGGGCCGATGGTTTGGGCGAGGAGTTGTCCAACGTTGGGGACCGTCTTGGTTCTTCGGATGAGGCGTTGGATTCGTTGCGTCGGGCTGTCGATGAGGTTGCTGGCCGTGATGCGGTGGACGTGACCGATTACGAGAGTTTGGTGTTGTTGGCCGCGGATCTAGAGATGCGGTTGGGTCAGGTCGATTCGCAGATGGTTGTGCTCGATGATGAGGCTCGCAAGCAGGCGTCGGCGACCGATGGGCTGGCCGCTGGACGTGTCGAAGACCGCGAGCAGCTGGAGTCATTGATCGCCGAGCAGTCCGAAGCATCGTCGGCCGGCCGTGACGGCTTGCGTGCCGAGTTGGTGGCGTTGATCGGAGAGCAGTCCGAGGCGTCAGCGGTTGGGCGCGTTGAGGATCGTGAGGCGATAGAGGCGTTGCTTTCGGAGCGTGTGGCTGGGTTGACGGCCGATCGGGATTCATTGCGTGTTGAGCTTGAGAACTTGGTGGCTGAGCGGGCCGATGGTTTGGGCGAGGAGTTGTCCAACGTTGGGGACCGTCTTGGTTCTTCAGATGAGGCGTTGGAGTCGTTGCGTCGCGCTGTCGATGAGGTTGCTGGCCGTGATGCGGTGGATGTGACCGACTACGAGAGTTTGGTGTTGTTGGCCGCGGATCTGGAGATGCGCTTGGGGCAAGTCGATTCACAGATGGTGGTGCTCGATGATGAGGCTCGCAAGCAGGCGTCGACGACCGATGAGCTGGCCGCTGGACGCGTCGAAGACCGCGAGCAGCTGTCGGATTTGTTGGCTGAGCAGGCTGATGCAATGTCGAACCGTCACGATGATTTGCGGACCGAACTCGATGACTTGGTCACGGATCGTGTCGACGCTGAGGTTGTTCAGATGGGTGACCGGTTTCGATCTACCGACGCTGCGATCGCCGAGCTGCGTCGGGCACTCGCCGAGACCGCGGGTCGCGACGTTGTTGGGGTTGAGGAACACCAGGCCTTGTCGGAGGCGGCCCGTGAGCTTGAGGAACGTTTGATTTCGCTTGACGCGCAGTTTGCTGGACTCGATGAGTCATCCCGCAAGCAGGCATCGCTGACTGATGAGTTGGTGGCTGGGCGTGTTGAGGATCGTGAGGCGTTGGAGGCCTTGATCGAAGAGCGGGCGGTGGCTCGATTGTCGGCCGATCGAGATGGTTTGCGTGCGGAGTTGGAGGCCCTGGTTGAGGAGCGGACGAAGGCACTAGCGGCCGATCGCGATTCGCTACGGGACGAGCTAGCTGGGCTGATAGCCGTTGGGCGTGTTGAGGATCGAGAGGCGTTGGAAGCCTTGCTCTCGGAGCGTGTGGCTGGCCTCACGACCGATCGTGATTCCTTGCGCGCTGAGCTCGAGGACTTGGTGGCCGAGCAGGTCGACGGTTTGGGCGAGGTGGGCGAGCGTCTTGCAACCTCCGATGAGGCGTTGGATTCGTTGCGTCGCGCTGTTGATGAGGTTGCTGGTCGTGATGCGGTGGACGTGAGCGACTACGAGGGTTTGGTGTTGTTGGCCGCCGACCTGGAGATGCGCTTGGGTCAAGTCGATTCGCAGATGGCGGTGCTCGATGATGAGGCCCGAAAGCAGGCATCAGCAACTGCTGAGTTGGCCTCTGGCCGCGTCGAAGAACTAGAGCAGTTGTCGGACTTGTTCGCAGAACAAGCCGATGAATTGTCGACTCGTCACGACGATTTGCGATTGGAGCTTGATGAGCTGATCGCTAGTCGTGTTGAGGCCGAGGAACGTTTGGTCGCGCTCGGCGAATCCTCGCGTAAGCAGGCGTCGGCGACCGATGAGTTGGTGGCTGGGCGTGTTGGGGATCGTGAGGCTTTGGAAGCCTTGATCGAGGAGCGGGCCGAGGCATTGGAGGCCACGCAGGCCCACGATCGAACCCACATGGAGGCGCTTGTAGTCGAACGTGTGGCGGCGGTGGTGTCAGAGCGAGACGAGCTGCGTCAGGAACTCGACGCGTTGGTACGAGAGCGTGTCGAGGCCCTGGTGATCGACCGTGAGGACATCCGCAGCGATCTCGATCGACTCGTGGTTGAACGCACCGGCGAGCTGGGTGCCGACATAGCGGCGCTGGATTCCCGATTGGTCGAATCCGACCAGATGGTCGACGACTTACGTTCGGCTCTCGACGATGTCGCAACCCGAGATGTTGTTGCTCGCAGTGAGTACGAGGCCGTTGCCACGCTGGCTGGCGATTTAGATGTTGCCGTAGCCGAGGCGCGCGAGCTCGCCGACCGGGCCATCGATCGATCGAACAAAGCCGAGGCATCGAGCGATGCTCGTCATGAGCAGCTGGTGGAGCAGATGGATGCGGCTCAGTCGTTGGCTGGTGAGCGCGATGCTCGTCATGAGCAGCTGGTAGAGGAGCTTGAGGCAACTCGATCC
>CAZTDG010000173.1:0-933 GCA_964612655.1 uncultured Acidimicrobiales bacterium
GGACCGCGTGCGTCCTGGCGGATGCCCCCGCCGAGTGCGAGGACCTATTGGCCTTTGGATGCGCAGCCGAGAAACTCGCGTAGCGAGGCAAAGCCGAGCGGCTGTTACCAGTAAAAGTCCCAGTCGAGGCGGGTGGTGTAGCCCCGCCAGAACTGTCGCCCGAACCATGCCGCGCACGCGAATACGATGACGCACACCGGGAGCACCCAGAGCGGTGACGTGCCGAGAGCGACCTGGCTGGTGAAGTGGGCCCCAGCTGCCACTAGTCCCAACGTGATGGCGCCAGCGCGGACGAGTTCAGCGTCTTGGAGTGAGCGATGCTTGTGCAGACGCCTCGCGGTCTCAAAGGACTTGAGGTCTTCAGGGTCTGGGGCGAGTTCAAAGAACTCCTGCAGCTCCTTCGCGAAGTGGGCAGCGCTGTCGGCGTCATGTGTATGGAACGGAAGCGCAGAGATCTCGTAGTTGCGACCGTAGATGAGCAGTGTGCTGATTTCTGGAGCGGGCAAGGAGTCGGACTCTTCTTGGGGTTCGACATGTTGCACGCCGTGCAGGTCCTCCCGTGGAATGTGCACGGTCCGATGCAGTTGAGGGACTCGAAGGCCCGTCTCGTCAGCGCGAATCGTCATGCCAAAGGCGATCCGAGCGGCGATCCCGAAGCACAGAACGGCGAAGATCGCGCCGAACACGTTGGTCCACGCGGCGACGGCAACGAGTCCCGCGACCACGGCCGCCGCGGCGACTAATTTACCCTTTGGGGCGGTGGGAATCTCGACCGAGGAAGCGAGTGTCGGGCGAGTGGACTTTGGTGTCGTTAGCGACATCCCACAGGTATCGGACCATTAGTGAGCGCAGTTAATGGCTCGAAACATCGCAATGGAGCGAGCCCGAAGCTGCGAAGCCGGTTCGGGCGGACGCGGCCTCCGGCCAGCAGCC